>JBCCMT010000057.1:0-9229 GCA_039026195.1 Pseudomonadota bacterium
CTTCAGTCAACGGCTTGTGCCTAAAGCGTGTGCTTTTTGCGCAGGCGAGGGGTGTGAAAAATGTGAGGGCCGCGGGCATCTGGGCCGGGTGGCGGTCATTGAGATTTTAGACGTAAGCGACAAAATGCAAGAGGCGATCCGGCAAGGCGCGTCAGAACAAACCCTTCGCCAGGCGGACCCCTCCTTCCGGGCATTGCGCGCAGATGTGGCGGCAAAGGTGGTGGCCGGTCTTGTCCGGCCCCAGGACGCCATTCATGTCCAAGGACATCAGGAGGGGGACGGATGAAATCCTTCACCTACACGGCGGAAGATGCCCAAGGCCAATCTCACCAAGGAACCTTAGAGGCGGCCACAGAAAATGACGCCCTCACCCTTTTGTCCCAGCAAAAGCTTACCCCGTTAGCGTTGCAGGCCCAATCTGACGCCCGTCGCTGGCGCCTTGGCGGCGGTGCTTCTGCCATAACAAAACAAGACGTTCAGCGCTTTTTACATCGCTTCAGCACGCTCCTCACCGCGAGTGTGAGCTTGGGCGATGCCTTGGCGCTATTGGCGCGGGGCCAAGGGCGGGGCGGTGAGATGGCATCGGCCTTGAGTGCCGGTCTCCGAGGGGGCAAGTCCCTGGCGGCATCCTTAGAGGAAAAGGGGTGGCCCCTCTCACGGGATAGCCTGGCGATGATCCGTATAGGGGAAGAGACAGGCACGCTGGGCGCGCAAATCGCCTTGATCGTGGAGACCTCGGCCCGGCGAGAGGCATTTCGTAAGGAAGTTCAAGGACAGCTGATCTACCCTATGGCGCTTGTTATTCTTATTATGGCAACGCTCTTTTTCCTAGCGCACTTTGTGTTACCCCAATTTGAAGGCATATTTGCACAAGGCCGTACGCCCCCGCCGGCGGAGACGGCCCTGGTCTTAGCCGCGGGGCAATGGATCCGGGACTGGGGCTGGCTTTTGCCCTCCTTCATTGTGGGGGCAATTTTGCTTTGGCGAGGTTTGCGTGCGCAATACACGGAACAGTTCGATGCCTGGTTTTTAACTCTGCCAATTCTCGGTAAGCTGATCATAACCAGCAATATGGCCGCCTATTGCCGCTCCCTTGGGGCTTTGTTGCAAGGGGGGTGCGGTATGGCGGCGGCCTTGCCCATTGCCCGGGCGGCGGTCAGTAACCAAAGTTTACAAGAGCGCCATGCCCAGGCTGCAGATACTGTGCGGATGGGCTCGGCGTTGTCCCAGGCCCTGGACCAGGCCGCTGTTTTTGACGTAGAAACTTTGGAGCTGATCCGCATTGGGGAGCGGTCAGGGAAGCTTGGGGACATGCTCACCCAATGTGCTGCGCTAGGGGAAGAAAAGGTGGGTCGACAATTAAAGCAGTTTTCTGCTTTATTAGGGCCTGTTCTTACTGCCTTAATGGGGCTTTTAACCGCCGGGGTCATCGGGGCGGTGATGATAGGGGTCATGAGTTTAAATGAAGTCATCTCTTAAAAATCAGGCTCCCGCCCGTGTTGCTCAACAGGGCCTTACCCTTGTGGAGTTGCTGGTGGTGTTGACCATTATTGCGCTGCTCTCCACCCTCGTGGCGCCGCGGGTGATTGGCTATTTAGGGAAGGCCAAATCCGATGTGGCCAAGAGCCAGCTCGCCAATATCGCCTCCGCGCTTGAGCTTTATGCCCTTGATCAAGGCCGATATCCGGACGGTGAGCAAGGATTGAACGCCCTTGTGGAGGCACCGGAAGAGGCCATCGCTTGGACGGGTCCCTATTTGCGTGATGCTGCGGTGCTGACCGACCCGTGGGGTGCGCCTTATACTTACAATGTCGAAGAAACGGGCCTTGCTTTCACAATAGGTACCCTGGGCCGAGATGGGGCCGAAGGGGGGGAGGGGGAGGATGCGGACCTTACGCGTCGGTAATCGTTATTTTGCGTGGAACCTCCTTCGTTTACAGGTTTAGCATATTATATTCATGATTCAGAAGTTGCGTATACTGATCGAAAAAATGGTGGATGTCTTGTCTTCAGCTACCTATTGGGTGTGGAATGGCATTAAAGATGACTTACCGAAAGTTTTGCAGAATAGGTTCGATCCCCACCATCAAAAATCTAACGATATTCTTTTAGAGGCCTCCCAAGTCTATTGGACAGATGTTTCTGTTCCGGCCCAGCAAGGGCATCGTCTATCAGATATCGCCGCGCTTCAATTGAACAGCCTTTCACCGCTGCCGCCGGATCAAGTTGATTTTGCCCTTGGGCAAGAACGGCGTAAAGAGAAGGGTCGGGTGGCGGCAAAACTCGCTATTGTTCGTACACAGGATTTAGGGCAAGTCAATGCCATTGAAGGTCATGCGCTGGTAGCACGACATCCTGACGGTGATCGAGCCCGCTTTGAAGCGGCTCTGACGGGCAGGCAGGTTTTGCAGCAGCTCTTCTCTTCACGTCTATTTTTGACAGTGCTAGTTTTACTAAGCGCCCTCATTTCTATTCATCTTTACACGAAACGCGTGATGGATCAAGTTGCATCAGATCGGGGGGAGTTGATTGCGACTTTACGAGAGCTCAAGGCAGAGACAGTGGCCTTAGAGGCTCTATCCAATCAGGATAATTTAATGGCGCCCACATCTATTTCCTCTCACTTGCAAGGTATTAATTTTTCTCAAAACACAATCATCACCTCTCTATCTGTTACGCGAAAAGAAGTTCAAATCCGAGGGTACACGTCTCAACAGACGATAGTGCAGACGCCTAACCCCGCTTGGAATATTGTGTATGAGCCAGACCCTCGTCCCGACTGGCAACGCTTTCACGCGACCCATATGCAAGGAGAGGACATGCCGTGGTAATATCTTCTCTCCAAAGATTGTTATCCTGGTCAGTTGTTCTTGTCCTGATGATGCTTATTGTCATTATTACCTTTTTGGAGGGGCGGCGTCTGGTAAATGCTATCGAGGATGCACGTTTTGCCGTCCAGCAACGACAAACCCTCCAGACCAATATTCAGGGGGAACAGGCCCGCCGCCTGGCCGCCCATCAAGTCATATGGCCTATCCCAGGAGATGGGATTATCCCTACACATACTAAATTTGAAGCCCAGCTCACTGCCCTAGACGATGCCTTACAGGCCTTCTCGCCACAAGTGACACTCTCTTTGGATGTTGTGCTGGATCAACAAGAGAGTGAACCGGCTGATCAACTGTCATTTCGCTATGGCACCCTCCAGTTTTCTCTTCCCATAGAGGACGTCCCCCAAGCCTTACAGCTGATGGAAGAGCATCGCATAGCGCTCCGTAATATGACAATCACCACATCCCTTCAAACAACCGGTCAGGTGAATGTGAAGGCCAGCTTCGGGGCGCTTGTCTATCTCGATGGTGAAGGAGAAGCACGTGCAGAAGGTTAGCTCTTTGGTCCTGTCTTTCATGGGTGTGGGTTTTATTTTACTGGGGCAGCTGGCACCTTTGCCTTTTTCTTCTCAAGGGGAGGCGCCAGCAATGACCAGTGAACCTGATCTCTCTATGAAGACCACCACAATATTGTCGCCAGCCCTTTTTAATCTTGAGGGCCTACCGCCTCTGCCAGCGCCAAAACGGCCTCAACCTCTGCCAGTTGACTTCGGGGCACCCCTTAAGGCCTTTACCATTACAGGTCATATGGTATCAGATGGGCGAGTTATATTATTGCTGACCGACGGGCAAACCCATCGGCGGGTACCGCAAGGGGGGGATGTAAGCGGGTTTTTATTTACGGGCACAGACGGCGAGCAAGCCCAGTTTCAAAAGGCGGGAGAGACATATAGCTTGCCCTTACCGACGAGCCCTAACTAAGCTTCTATCTATAAAAAGTCATGATCATTGGCGTATAATGAAGAAAGAGATGGGGAAGAGATCAAGCCAAAGCCATCCGTCAACCGAAGATTGCACGTTTATGGGGTGGGCCTCATGGCCCTTACCCTTGCAGGCTGTGGTAGCCTTCCCTCAGGTCCTCCTGAGGAGACGAGCCCTCAAGAATTCTCTGTCCTTACGAAAGATCTTTCGGAAAGGACCGACCCCTTAGAAAGCGATCAAGTTCTGAGGGACCGGGACACAACATCCACCGATGCCGAGCCCCCGCGATTGCAGTTCAGCACGGTTCGGCAGGCCCGTTTGCCCTCCCAAGACCGGGCCGCCCGTAGCTATCTAGTGGAGAGCCTTGAGCTTCGCTTTGCAGAGGCGCCCATCGCTGATGTGGTGCGTCTGGTCATCAATGATGCTTTGGGGGAGACGGTGGCCATTGCCAATGGCGTGACGGGCACGGTCTCACTAAGTTCCAATGGCTCTGTCCCCACGGCCGAGGCCCTAGAAAGTCTAGACCGTGTGCTAATCGCCTCAGGCTATTCCTTAGTGGATACGAGTGCCGGCTTTTTGCTTGTCCCTGTGGGGGAGGCGGCCCGTCAAACCGCACAAATGGGGCAAGATATTGGCTTCACCCGCGAGGTGGTGCGTATTCAAAACACCATTCCTTCCAATGCCGTGCGCCTAGCAGAAACCTTTGTGCCCGCTAATGTCACCGTCACCCCGGCGGATGAGGACGCCCTGGTCTTTGTGGAGGGGCCGCGGGCGGAGGTGGAGGATTACATCCAGCTGCTAAAGGGTTTTGACCTGCCCGCGCTCAATGATCGGATTTTTGGGATTTATGAGCTTCGCCATGCGGAGGTGACGGCGCTGATCGCAGAGATCCAGCCGGTGCTTGCCGCGGCGTCCGGCCGTTCGGCAAATTTGACGACCCTTATTCCCCTACCGCGGCTCAATAAGCTATTCGTCATGACCCAGACAAGACGTCAGTTTGCGGAGGTGAATACATGGATTGAGCGGTTCGACCAGCCCGCCACGGGGGATGAACGCCGCCTCTACTATTATACCGTGAAAAATACGCCTGCGGACCGGTTGGCCTTTCAATTAGAGGCGGCCTTTGGTCAAGTCTCAGGCAGTTTTCGTCCGCCTGTCCCCCCGCCTCAAACCAGTGGGGGCGAGGGGCAAACGGCCTCTCCGCCCGCATTCGCTCGCCGCCAAGGGGCAGCCACCGGCCTCTCTATCGTGGCCGATGAGCTGAACAATGCCCTTATCATCCGCGCGACGGGGAGTGAGTATCGCGATATCCTCGCCCTGGTGGAGCGGATGGATGTGCTGCCGCCGCAAGTGTTGATTGAGGCCACTATTGCCGAGGTTACCCTGACGGACGATTTAAAATTCGGTATCCGCTGGTTTTTTGAGGAGGGGAAGACGGACAGTTCTTTCCCCGGCGGCTCAGGGCCCACCTTACCGCCGGTGGAGGGGCGCTTTTCCATCAGCTATATCGATGCCCCCAACGCCGGCGTCGCCATCGACGCGCTCACGTCAGTCACCGATGTGGAGGTGATTTCCGCCCCCTCCATCATGGTACAGAATAACCAAACGGCGAATCTCCAGGTGGGGGACCAGGTGCCCGTGGTGACGCAAACCATCCAAAGTGTGGATGGCGGGGACGCGCCTATCCGCTCCACGGTGCAATTGTTGGACACAGGGATTATCCTCACCGTGAAGCCTCGGATCAACGCCTCCGACATGGTGGTGTTGGAGATTGAGCAAGAGGTCTCCGACGCAGTACCCACGGTCACCGCCGGGGTGGATACCCCCACCATTCAACAGCGGCAATTCTCCTCTACTATCGCTATCCAAGACAATCGCACCGCTATTTTAGGGGGGCTTATCCGCGAAGCCATCACTGACACAAGCGCCGGCGTGCCGGGCTTACGCCAGCTGCCGGTAATGGGCCGTTTGTTTAAGTCGGTGGATAATAACCGCCGCCGGACAGAGCTTATTGTCTTCCTCACCCCAAAAATCATCCGTAATCAGAGCCAGTCTGATGCGGTCGTACAAGATTTCCAGCGGCGCCTTTCTACGTTAAAAGGGGTAGGCTCTCTTTCAGATGAGTGAGGTGGTAATGGCTTTACGACCCTCTGAACGGGGGGTGACTCTTTTTGAAATCCTTTTGGTCCTGGCTATTCTCTCGCTAATGGTGGGAGCTGTAAGCTTGTCTATGGGCAACATGCTGCCCTCTCTGCAGCTAAAGCAGGCGGCGGCGAGCCTTGAGGCTGATTTGAAAAGGGCACGGATGACCTCCCGTCGTCAGGCGGGCGGGGTGCAGGTCACATGGCGCGAAACCGGCTATGCTATTGCGCCTATAGACGTAGAGCAAGAATGGGCAAAGGGCATCACACTTATTTGGAGTGAAGAGGCCTCTTTGGTTTTTGTCGATGGGGTCCCCTCCATCGGCGGTTCGGTCCGTTTAACCTACCGAGGTCGAGAAATGACCCTCCGTGTAGAACCCTTCACAGGGAGAGTTCATCTTGTCCCCTAAGTCTGGCCAAAGGGGCTATGCCTTAACAGAGGTTTTGATCGCTGCAGCCATTGCCGCCATGCTGGTGGCGGTGTCGGCCACCAGCATCAGTGTCGCCTCCCGCACAAAAATGCAGAGCGATAGTCGGTATGGCCAAATACAAGAGCTGGAAGAGATTCTTCTAAAAGCGAGAGCAGGTATGCCCTTGCGGCAATTACGGCAAGAACATCCGGCCTTTGATATGAGCCTGTCTGCGCTCCCCTTATCAAATCAACCCACCATCATGGAAAAGCGGCCCGTCGCCCTAAGTGTCATTCATCAAAATAGTCCAACCGTCCGTTTTGAGACGGTTATACTCCAAAATGAGATGGAGATAGCCACACCATGAGGCAGAGAGAAGAACAGCGCGGCTTTACCTTACCAGAAATCCTCATTGCCATGAGCATTTTAGCGGGGATCAGCGCAGCCCTAGCACCGCTTATTTATTCAGTATCACGCCTGCAAACCCAAATTGTTCTGGACCAATCAGAAAAAGAGAGGACCTATACCGCCGCCGCCGCACTTGAGCGGCTAGGCGTCCGTATCTTATCACCCGCGCAGACGGGTGGCGCGGTGCGTTTCAACGGCACCCGCCAGCGGGTGAGCTTTACCGCCTATGACATGGGCGGCCATATCCAAAAAGGGCGCCTAGAGATGAAATCGCAACGGGAGGAGACAGTGCTCATGTTATCCCTAGAGGCAAGCGCCACCGGCGCGCCTGCACAAGAAATACCCCTATGGGAGGGGCAGGGGAGGGCCAGCTTTTCCTATTATGGTTCCACGGGAAGCGGCGGGTCGGCAGGATGGCGGTCGCAATGGACGGGCTCATCTCTCCCCAGCCTCATCCGTATCAATATGACCATTCCAGATGAAGCGTCCCCGTCATTTCTGATGCCCATCAAGGCGCAAGGGCCCCTTTATTGCGTGTTTGACACGGTGGCGGCTCAGTGTCGTGAAGAGGTGGAGGAATGAAAAACCTTCGTAAGCACCAAAGGGGCGCGGCCCTCATCATGGTCCTATGGACCAGCCTACTGGTCTCGCTTATCTTGAGCGTCATATTGCTCCGTACCCGATCGGAGGCTGAGATCACTCGCGCTCAGCTGGAGCGGGTGCAGGGCCAAGCCGCCATGGAAGGTGCGGCTCTTCATGCCGCCTATCGCATGATGCGCTCCCGCCGGAATGAGGCGGTGTTGCCCTTCACGGTGGACCTTGGCGCGCATGAAGTGACGGTGCGTCTGTCGCCCCAGATGCAGAAAATTGATATTAATCTTGCCAGTGAAGCAAGGTTGCGAGACTTTTTCCTCCAAGGTGGGATGGAACGGGTGAAGGCAGAGGGCCTTGCGGCGCGCATTGCCGATTGGCGGGATGCAGATGATCTTACGCGTATAAACGGAGCAGAAAGGGGAGATTATCTTATGAACGGCGGGCCGCGAAATGGTCCGTTTTTATCTGTGCAAGAACTTACCTTGGTAAGAGATTTACCAGAGGAATTTTTTGAAGCTTACGGCGAAGCTTTAACGGTGGTGGGTGCTGATAGAGTGATGCAAGAGCAAAATATGCGGCTGCTGCCCGGGATGCGAGTAACGCTACAGAGTAAGCTTAGCCACTTAGCAGGTGAAGGCCCACCGCCTCCGGCCCATGAGGTGACCTTTCGCGCCTTAGGTCGCCCTGAACGCCCGTTAGAGGCAGTAAGGTAGATATATTGCAGCTTAATTAGACTTGATGAAATTTAAGAGCGCGACCCCGTTACTACCGAAATTGTATTACACTGGTAGCATCGTGGTAGCATGGCTAAAACCACGAACCCCAAAAACCCACCTAAGCTATTGATTTTGCTGGTGCCCCCACACGGACTCGAACCGCGGACCTACTGATTACAAATCAGTTGCTCTACCAGCTGAGCTATAGGGGCGTCGCCGAAAGGTCAGCGAAAACTGCCTATATCGGGAGAAAACAGATTTGTCCATCACCCTTTTTCTGGATTTTTGGGACAATGGCCATAATAGCCGCTGGAGTATCGGCACCATTCTTTTGCGTGGCCGCTGGTGAGTAAATATTCTGCCAAGTCACGGTTTTTCGCCCTGCATAACGCCACATAGCGGTCATAGCGATCTCTGCCTTTAACGTCGCATCGCACAGGGGCGTGAGCAATAAAGGCGCGTAGGCTTTTGGTCGCCGCAGATCCGCCGTGATCATGTCTTTCCGGCGCATCTATTCCCCAAATGCGAACTGTTTGGTCAAGTCCCTCTAGGCGTAGGGTATCGCCATCAATAACCTGGGCGGGGGCAATAAGGGTGAGTTGCAGGGCAATTATAATTTCAACCATAGAGTGTATATATTCAAAACTTCAACCTATAGCAATAGTATTTAAAAAATACACTTAAAGATTGAATAACCCCTTTAAGAAGCCAGATATTTAAAGCGTTTTTAGGATTAGACGTGCCAGGCCGCCAACATGGGGAGGGCGGTGCACCGTTCAGAAATGCGTCAAGGCAAGACTTTCAAGCAACGTTCCGATGCCAAATGATATGACGACGCTTTAAAGGCTTGTTCGTTTCAAAGAACTGGCCCTAAGAAGATTTATGAACCGTAAAAATACCATGGGCGGCGTTATCGCCACAGACCCTGCAAATCGACCAGAGCAGATGCAACCCACCTTAGCGGAAAGGGATATCGAAAAGATATTGCCCTATGGCGAGGTGAAATTTGTGAATGAAGGTGAAGTGCTTTTCGATGTGGGAAGCCAGAATACCAATTTTATTGTTGTTTTGTCCGGTCGCCTTAGGATTGAAACCGATCGCTGTGAGGGGGTTCACACCATTGTTGAGCATCGTCGCGGAAATTTTTC
>JBCCMT010000058.1:0-9207 GCA_039026195.1 Pseudomonadota bacterium
GGTCCACTCCCTTATGCTGTCCTCTAAGGGAGCGATCCACGGATGATCCTCATATGCTGCTGCGGGGGAGCCCGTGATCAACAATCCTTGATTGCCTTGAGGACTAGGAAGGGTGTGCCCATCTAGCACCGAAATAATGTCATAGGAGAAATCTGCGTGAACAGCCCGAAACATCTTCATCATCATGGGGCCATAGCCGCCATATTTTGTATATAAAGACCCTGGGGGCCGCCCGACCTCAGCAATGATAAGGTGATCCAACAGCTTTGTTTCCTTGCACTTTGAGATAAGGTGGCTTCAAATGTACCTTGTCTAACCTCATCACCATAGCGGAGATTTGCCCCCATGAGCGAGCATATTTTGACCACTAAAACCGAAGGGGTCTTGAAAATCACCCTTCATCATCGGGAGAAGAAAAATGCGCTTACGGTGGAGATGTATGAAACCCTTGCAACATTATTTGAAGGCGCGGATGCGGACCCTGATATACGTGCGATCCTGCTAGAGGGTAATGCGGAGATTTTTACCGCTGGCAACGACTTAAGCGCCTTTTTAGAGGCCACCTTGTGGCAAGGGGAGGAAAAACCCCCTGTCATTAAATGGATCGAAGCGGTCGCCCTCACCAACACCCCCCTGGTGGCGGCGGTTTCTGGACCGGCCATTGGAATTGGGGCCACTATTCTTCTCCATTTTGATTTTATCTATACGGATGAAACTGCCTATTTCCATATGCCGTTTACGGATCTCGCCACTGTGCCAGAGGCAGGGGCAAGCTGGATCCTGCCCAAGCGGTTTGGGCGCCCGGTGGCAGCAGAGTTTTTGCTTGCGTGTGAGAAGATCAGCCCCCAGCGGGCTTATGAGATTGGATATATCACCAAGATTGTAAAGGATGGTGATGTCAGAGAAGTGGCCTTAGACATGGCCCAAACCCTTGCTAAAAAGCCTGCAGAGGCCATGTCCATGAGTAAAGCCCTCATGCGTCAGGATACGGACGCCTTCCTGGCCCATATTGAAAAAGAAGCGCGGCAATTCGCTAGCCGCTTGCAATCCGGTGAAATGCAAGCGGTGATTATGCAGAGGATGCAAGCGAAAAAGGGCTAATAATTTCTATAAAGAGGGATTAAATCGAAATCTTAATCCAGCTCATAAGTCATGTTGACCGTCACCGATAGGGAGCTTTCACCAGCCTCAATGGGGGTGGGGGCAGCGTCCGCTGCCACCATCCGGCTTTCCATCCGCATCATTCGAGGTTGCGGATAATAGGAAGATATGGACATGGACATCACATCCCCCAACTCCACATCCGCCTCCTCTGCCAACAATTCGGCCAACCCCCGCGCGTCCCTAACAGCGTTGCGGCGCGCTTGTTCAAGAAGTTCGTCTTGGTTCTGAAAGCCAAATTGTAATCCGTTCAGGCTATTGGCCCCTGCGGCCACCGCCTTATCAATCGCTTCCCCCACCATGGCCACATCCCGCAACCGGATGGAGAGGGTGTTGCCCGCTTCATAGCCAATAATCTTGTTGCTATTCGTCCGCCCCCGTTCATCTCGCTCATATCGAGGGTTTAAATAAAAGCCAGAGGTTTGCATATCTCTGGCTTCGATATTGAGAGCTTTCAATGCATCCCTAACCTTATTCATTTTCGCTGAGTTCTGCGTAATCGCCTCGCCCGCCATATTTCCTTGGCTCACCACCGCGAAATTCATCATCGCCAAGTCGGGGGTGGCGGTGGCTTTGCCCTGCCCTGTCACAGAAAGGGTTCGCGGCGCCTCATGGTCATCTGCTTTGGCCTCACCCGCTAAGGCAGCAAAAGCAAGGGGAAGTAAAGCGATGGAATAGATAGGGTTCATGAGCATTCTCCTCTAAAATAGATATTAGGCCGCGTCATCATGACCAAATAAAGGCTATCTATATTTTTTGATCCATATCCGTTGCCGGAAACCCTGCACATGGACCAATGGGTTTCGCAGGAACACCCGCCACCGTGCAGTGGGGGCCCACATCTTCGAGCACCACGGACCCGGCGGCCACCTTCGCGCCCTCACCGACGATAATATTCCCCAAGACCTTCGCCCCCGCCCCAAGCATAACGCCTTTGCGAATTTTCGGATGGCGGTCCTCATGTTCTTTCCCGGTGCCCCCTAAGGTCACATCATGCAGCATACTGACTTCATCATCAATATGGGTTGTCTCCCCAATCACAATACCGTGACCGTGGTCAATGAAAATCGCTTTGCCAATTTTTGCAGCCGGATGCACATCCATGGTGAAAAGTTCTGAAATGCGAGACTGAAGGTAGAAGGCCAAGGGCTCACGCTCCTGATGCCATAACCAATTGGAAATGCGGTAAGATTGTAAGGCGTGAAAGCCTTTAAAATAGAGAAAGGCTTGGGAGATATATTTGCACGCGGGGTCCCGTTCATAGTGGGACAATAAATCCGCCAGGGCCGCATCCACAATCTCCGGCTTGGACCGATAGGCCTCTGTGGCCACTTCCCGCCAGAGCATAGCACTCATCTCCACATCGGCAAGCTTGCCAGCAAGCTGATAGGAGAGCGCGGCCTCTAACGTATCATGGTGCAAGATGGTCGCGTTAAGGAAGGACGCCAAAATCGGCTCTTCCGCAGCGGAGGTCGCCGCTTCCACCCGCATACGAGACCACACACTTTCTGCGGTGACGGGGTGCACAATGGCGGGTTTTGCCAGCTCAGACATCGATTTTTCCTTATTATCCTCTTGGAACATATGCGG
Organism: Pseudomonadota bacterium; assembly: GCA_039026195.1. Classification (GTDB taxonomy): domain Bacteria; phylum Pseudomonadota; class Alphaproteobacteria; order Caulobacterales; family Parvularculaceae; genus Parvularcula. The sequence continues at coordinate 2,752 of JBCCMT010000058.1, forward strand.
CTCTCATGACAGATATCAACTTTTCATCCCATTTGTTTTAAAATAAGGGTGGCAGGCGCGGGGGGGATGTCCCCATTTTGGGCCTTTAATACTGCCATTTGAACCATCATGATGGTCAAACTATCTGTTATATCGCCCCGTAAAACCTCTTGAAATAAAGTTTTAAAGGGCACGCGCCGATGGGTAAGGATCTCATCCCCCTCTGGCTGGGCTTGCCCTTGGGTTAAATCCCACACCAAGAACATCACCGCCTGCTCATCGGTGACAGAATTTGACAGATGGCACTTTCCTAAAGGGTGAATATGGCCCGCCCGCAGGCCCGTTTCTTCAGCCAGCTCCCGGCGGGCTGTTTCCTCTGGCGCCTCGCCCTTAGGACCGCCCCCCTCGGGCAGCTCCCAAGAATACGCATCAAAAGGAAAGCGATGTTGCCCCACCAGTGGGACGGTCCCATCCTCGAAAAGGGGTAAAACCCCCACCGCTAGGTTTTTAAATCTGACCACCCCGTAAAGGCTTTCCGCCCCGTCGGGCCGAATAATGTCGTGATGGTCAATCTCAATCCATGGGTTTTGATACGCGATATGCCGCTTACGGACTGTCCATGGGCCGACTTTATGGCTCATTTGATTTCCCCTTATCATCTCCCGTGGTTATCTCCCCTGGCAAAGGGTTATCCCCGCCCCCGGTAAGGGGCCACCCCTGTGTCTGGAATATACACGCCCTTGGGCGGCTCCCCCGTTTGGTAGAAAACGTCAATGGGGATGCCCCCCCGCGGATACCAATAACCGGAGATGCGCAGCCATTTGGGCGCCACCGCGGCGATGATGCGCTTGGCGATATCAATGGTGCAATCCTCATGAAAGGCCCCATGGTTCCGATAAGCGCCCAGCAGCAGTTTAAGGGATTTTGATTCCACCAAATGCATATCCGGGCAGTAATCAATCACCAAATGGGCAAAGTCCGGCTGGCCCGTCACCGGGCAGATCGATGTGAACTCCGGCGCAACGAAGCGGGCCAGGTAATCCACATCCCGATGCGGGTTGGGCACAGGGTCAAGCTTTGCGTCTTCTGGTGAAGTCGGCAGCGTTGAGGTTTGCCCCAGTTCAGCAGGGTTTAACGGGGGGGAGGTATGATCGGTCATCCCCCGGTGATGCCGCAAGGCCCTCCCTTCTGCAAGCGCCAAAATGAGCAGGCTTTTCAGCGCGATGCTCTGGCGCCGTTTACGCTGATGAACACAGCTTTTAAGATGCAAACGGCTCTCATTTCTTATTCGATCAGGTTGTGGCCATCAACCACGCCACACCCTGATCATTTTAGAATTGGAAATCAATGCCGACACCAAAGGTCTGCGGCTCAGTAAGGGTGAAAAAGGGTTGCTGCACAAAAACAAGGTCACCCGTCGTTGGACTAATCCCTGCGATGGAGGCATCAAGGGGGTCACGGGCATCTAATATATTTATTCCATATGCGTATAAAGTATAGTTAGCTGCTTCATACCCAATTCGCATATTGAGAATTGACAGGGCATCAAGTTTTTCCGTGATCCCAGCGCCAAGATTAGACTCATCTAAATTTTCAATATTACTGCGGGCCTGCCGCTCACCGGTTGTGTTAAGACTGGCGTCTGCAAACATCCCAGATACATGCTGATATGTTCCCCCCAAGGAGAAGCTAACGCCTGGGGCATTGGGAAGCTCATTTCCCGAGAGATTTTCGAAGGGAAGACCGGGCTGGGCAAAGGGAAAGTCATCAAACTCAGCCTCAAGCAAACCAAGTGAAGCGTAAATATCCAAGCCCTCCATCACTTGATAATCTGCGGAGAATTCTGCGCCATATAATGTTGATTTACCAGCATTCACCGTCAAGAAATCATTAGCATTGCCGGACGGGCCTTGGATTTGCACTTGCTGGTCCTCAAGAACACTATAGAAAATATTGCCATTTAAGACCAAACGACGGTCAAGCCAGGCGGAGCGAAAGCCGATTTCGTAGTTATTGAGATATTCAGGGTCATAGGTTCCCACAACGACCCCTGCTGCGCCCCCAATCTGTTGAACAAATGCGCCCCCTGCACGATAGCCCCGTTGTGCTGAGGCAAAAACCGAAAAATCTTCCGTAACATTATAAAATACCGACGCTCTGGGCAGAAAGGCATCGAAGGTGGTGGATTGTGGCGGTTCATCCGTATTCGGGGTTGAAAGCTCGACAAGCTGCAAACAGGGCAAGGTCACAGTCGGTAAAGGAAGCTCAAGCAGAGCGCCCGGTATCGTGACCTGACAGCTATCAGGTGACACAGAGCGATTTTGGGTCACAACACCTGTGGTGAAAAATTCTTCGCGGTCATATCGAAAGCTCACGTCAAAGGTCAATTTTTCATTCAAATCAAACCGAGCTTGGGCATAGACAGCGTAGTTTTCAGTCTCTGACTGGAACCTGTTGCTGATGCCAAGTATAGAGTCGGCAGGATCAAGCGGAAATGGCGCCGGTAAAAGCGCGAAAAGCGACTCTTGAAAGTCAATGACGCGATCATTCTCATCATCGAAATAATAAGCACCGATATACCCTGTCCATCGATCATCCTCATATTCAAGACGGACCTCAGCTGAGCGGGTGGTATTTGTAAAGTTATCTCCTTCGGCGGGACCAGGAAAACGAGAAGGGTCGGATTGATCGCCCAGCACCTCAGCCGCATCGGTATCTTCATAGGTGCCAATGGCGCGCAGTGTTAAATTCGGTGTCCATTCATAGGCGATCTCTGTCAGGAACCGTATGGTTTCAGCACGCGTTGCTTCTGGTCGACCTAGGGAAACAAGATCTTCTGGATCAAAGGAGATAAAATTAGGGTCGCTCGCCGGGCGGTCAGCATTCACACTATTGCGGGAGCCGCCTTCAAAATCATTGTAATCAACTGTGAATTCTGCCCTTAACCCAGGCATTGCCTGTGGTTCGGCCAATAACTTAGCCCGGACCAGCAAATTCTCTTTCTCATTATGATCATCCCCCGTTAGGGCGTTTGTGGTGAACCCATCTGTTGTTTGAAAGTCCGTTGCCAAACGGAAGGCGAGCTGATCGGCGACGATGGGGCCTGATACGACACCAGCATATTGCTGCGTGCCATATTCTGCCGCTCGTATACGGCCCTTCACCTCGGGCTGATAGGTCGGATCTGCTGTCTTTAAAATGACAGCCCCGGCCAAGGCATTCCGCCCCTGAACAGTGGATTGGGGCCCCCGCAGAATTTCAATCTGCTCTACATCCCATACACTATCCGACCCGAAGATCAGCGCTCGATTATTGATCGGTGCCCCATCTAAATAGACATTCGACGTTACCCCCTGCCCTGCGCCGCCGGTGCCAAAACGATCGAGCCCCCGAATGGTGATTTGTCCATTAGTGCCAGTGGTGACGATATTCGGTGTGCGTGCAAGAACATCATTAAGATCAAAAAGAGCTTCGCGATCAAGACGGTCTTGATCAAACACCTCCGCAGAGACATCAACCTCTTGCAAGGACAGATTCTGTTTCGTCCCGGTCACAATGATCGTGTCATTTTCACCCCGGTCTTCAGCCCCTTTTGTTTGGGCAATCGCACTCCCCCACCCCATAATAAGGGCAGCAACCGCCACCCCATTCAACCCTTTAACCATGCCCAAGCTCCCATACTTAATAATAAGAATAATTCGCTATCTATTAAGCAAATAACCTGAAAGCACAACCAATTTTTTGACCATGGCTTTTAAAGCTTGTTGAGCTCCCTTAAAGGAACACCAAATTGCTCAAGAATTTCAGTGCAAATGGTCTATAGCTTTGGTTTCCCATGGCATAAGCTGTTTATATTTTATAGTATCAATCAATATTCTAAGGGTGATTTTCACCGTGAATGAAAGGTTAGGGAAACCTTGATGGCTTGCGCCTTGATGGGTATTTTTTCGCCCTTAAACAGGCCAGCGTTGTAGACAAGCCCCCTCGGCGCCCTTATAGAGCTTGTTCGAGCGGCGCTTGCCCCTTTGCCCAGGTAGCTCAGTTGGTAGAGCAGCGGATTGAAAATCCGCGTGTCGGTGGTTCGATTCCGCCCCTGGGCACCATTTTTTCATCCATTAAAATTTATTATCGTCTTTTTCTTCATAAAATTCAATTAGATATGTGGAATGCATGTCCGATGTGATGCACTCACATCTTGTACAATCTAGGAACATTGGGGGTATGATTGGGGGTATCATCAAACTCACAAATTTCGATACCCCCAAATGCCCCTCACAGACCGCCAAATCAAAGCCGCAAAGCCAAAAGAGAAGCCCTATAAGTTAGGGGATAGCGGTGGGCTTTTTCTGTTGGTCAACGCCAATGGGTCAAAGCTTTGGCGGCTCAAATATCGGCATCTTGGTAAAGAAAAGACACTTTCCTTTGGCCGCTACCCTGATCTGACACTCCAAAAGGCTCGCTTGGCCCGTGATGCTGCACGGGCGCAAATTGCAGAAAATCTTGACCCTGGTGACGTCAAAAAAGCTGAGCAAGCCGAAGCGCGAGAAAAAACGGAACAGACATTCGCCGCCCTCACCGCTGATTATCTTCAGAAGTTGGAAAAGGAAGGGAGAGCCCCGTCGACCTTAAAAAAGAACACATGGCTGTTAGACATGGCCATCGCAGATTTTGGCACTAGCCCTGTCAAGGAGATCAAAGCGCCCTTGATCTTAAAAACCCTCCGTAAAATTGAAGACCGTGGCACGCTAGAAACGGCCAACCGATTAAGATCCCTCATCGGCAAGGTCATGCGGTATGGCATGGCCTGCGGGTGGATCGACGCGGACCCCACCCCTGCCCTCCGCGGCGCGTTGATCAGGCCGCCCAAAAAGAACCGCGCCGCCATCACGGACCCTCAAGAATTTGGGGGATTGTTACGGGCCCTTGATGATTTTGGGGGCCAAAAAGCTACACAAATTGGCTTGCGGCTTTTGGCCCTTCCCTATCCTCGCCCCGGTGAATTGCGACTGGCCACATGGGCGGAATTTGATTTTGACACGAAAATATGGAGCATCCCCGCCGAGCGCATGAAAATGCGCCGTGCACATCGTGTCCCCCTGCCCGATATAGCCCTTGAGGAGCTTCAGCAGCTTCACCGCACCAGTGGTCATCATGACTTGATTTTACCGTCTTACCGCTCTTGGAAAACACCCATGAGTAATAACACCTTCAATGCTGCCTTACGCCGCATGGGGTATACGAAGGACGAAATGACCGCCCACGGATTTAGAGCGACCTTCTCAACAATCGCCAACGAGTCAGGGAAGTGGAACCCAGATGCCATTGAGCGTGCCTTGGCCCATGTGGAGGGCAACGACATTCGCCGCGCCTATGACCGGAGCGAGCATTGGGATGAGCGCGTGCGGATGGCAGACTGGTGGGCGAAAACATGTCACAGTTTAAAGGTGCAAAGGTAATGACCCAGACTGTTAAGATCATTAGACCAGATTGGACCCCTCTATCTCCTGCTGTCCGTTGGCTGACGACGGGGCAAAGCTTTTTAAGTTACGAAGATGCAGACGCTTTAGATGACTGGTCCGATGTCGAAGACGACAAATATAAAAATGGACGTCAAAAGCTTTTACTTCTTGCGCGGCAAGAGGAGATAAAGACACGTACTGATCTTTATATCAGAAACCATCGTTCAGCGAATTATGAAGATTTCCCCGATTTAGAACCGGATGCGTTTTGGTCAGATTTGATCGACAAATACTCTTCCATGTTGGACGACTGTGAAGAAGGTGAGAAAGCCGTCGAAATTAATGTGCCGCTCCCGGCGCACTTGCTTAGAAATGACCGACTCGCTTGGACCTGGAATGAGTGTTATTCCTCTAACGGAAAAATTGAAATTGTCTATAAGCCCATTTGCGTAGATGGGGCAGCCTTATTTGATCTTTATAAAAAAGATGACACCCCTAAATCAGTTGATCTCAAGGCCACTGAAAGAAACACCTTATTGAAACTGATTGGGGTCATGGCGATAAAGGGCTATGGATATGATCCGGACGCTCAACGAAACGAGGCCATCAAAGATATTGCAAACGATCTTGATTTACTCGGCCATTCTCTCGATGGCAAAACCATCCGTAAATGGCTTCGTGAAGCGACGGCACTTATTTCCAAAAACACAAAATAGATAGCCTAAAGCATTTCCAGGCCAAGTCACGTACGGTTGGCCGTCCGGAAATGCAAAAAAAACAAAGACTTAAAGCGTCTCCATGATTCCGATTGAAGCGGAGACGCTTTAAGGGAATCCTCTAGGAATTTCGGCATTCCCCCTCTTTCTTCCCTAAACCTTCTAAGACCTTTCTGAACACCAATTACTCAGAAAGGACCATCATGGATAATTTCCCGCCCACTGGCCTAGTACGACTTAGCCAAATCCTCGCCCCCAAAGGGCCAATACCCGTTTCGAAATCCACCTGGTGGCAAGGCGTA
>JBCCMT010000059.1:0-9159 GCA_039026195.1 Pseudomonadota bacterium
ATCGCGTGGCGGTTCCAATGGGGCGAAAGTGATGAAGACCTCTTGGAAACAGCCGTTGAGCACGCCCAGCGGGCTGTCCAAATCGATCCCGTCGATCCCGTTTGCGAAGCGCAGTTAGGCTTTGTCGCCTTTTGGGCGCGGGAGCATGGTCGCGCCATTCACTGCTTTGAACTCGCCGTTCAGATGGATCCTGGGAACTCCGACACGATCAGCGATCTCGGGATGGCGTACAGCTATCTGGGTCGCTCGGACGAAGCCATTCCGCTGTTGCAGCAGTCTCTGGAGCAAGATCCAACCAGCCCCGATGATCGGTTATGGTCGTTGGGTGACGCCGGGTTTGCCAGCGGCGACTACCCCCTTGCAGTCGAAGCGTTGGCAGCCATGCGTATTTATATTGAAACGCGGCTGTTGGGGGCGCCCTTCGCGGTGGCCTTTTTCGCTGGCGTCGGCTGGCTAACGGGCCAAGGGCGCATGGCGCTGATGATGGCAGTGGTCATTTTCATGACCTTCATCAATGCTGTGCTGGATGTCTATTTTGCGCTCATGCTAGAGATGGGAGCCCAAGGCATTGCCCTTGGCACAGCCCTGGCGGAGGGATCTGGCGCTATTCTCATGGGCCTAGGCATCTTATGGGTTTTGCACAAAAGAGGGGGGCTGAAACAAAACTGGATCCCCGCTCGGATGCGAGAAAACTTAAGGGGGGTGTTGTCCTTAAATGCCGACATTTTCCTGCGAACTTTTTGTCTTGCCCTTGTGTTTGCCTATTTCACCCGCGCCGGGGGCCAGTTTGGCGACCTGACCCTCGCGGCCAATCAAGTCCTCATGCATATTGTGATGGTGGCCAGCTTGCTTTTGGATGGCCCGGCCATTGCGGCGGAAACCCTTGTGGGCAAAGCCCTTGGTCGCCGCCAGGAAAAGCGCCGCGCCTCTTTTTATGAGGCGGTGACCACCACAAGCTTGATTGGCGGGGTGGGCGCCCTCACCATGGCGATGGGTTTATTATTCTTTCATGAAACGATTATCGGCCTTGTTGTCCCGCAAGGGGAAGCGAATGCGGATCTATTCAAAGAGGCGCTCAAATATGTCCCCTGGGCCATCATTTTCCCGCTCATCCTGTTTCTCCCCTTCCAAATTGACGGCATTTATATAGGGGCGACCAGAGGCCGCGCTTTAAGGAACAGCATGGTGATCGCCGCCGCGTTATTTGCGGCCGCTATCTTTTTAGGTGTGCCCGCCTTGGGAAATCACGGCTTGTGGCTTGCTTTTAGTGTTTTTATGTTGGGCCGGGGCCTCACCCTTTTGGCCATGTGGAAGGGATTTACGCCCCTCATATCCCCCTCCCCTATAGCCTCGAAAGCGTAAGCTCGTTAAAGAGGCGAGCATATGAGTAAAACGCTTTCTCAGCTGGCCAATCCAGACCTATTTTTAAGAGTGAGCTCCCCGCTGCTCCCTATTTTTGGGGTCCTGACCCTTGCCTTTTTGGGCGCGGGCACCCTGATGGCCTTCTTCTTCTCCCCCCCTGATTATAAGCAAGGGGAGAGTGTACGGATGATGTATGTCCATGTGCCCGCCGCGTGGATGGCGATGCAAACCTATGCGGTGATTTCTGTTTCAGCTTTTGTGGGCTTTGTCTGGCGGCATCGGTTGGCGGACATCATCGCGCGGGAGGCGGCGCCTTTGGGCCTTGCCTTTACCTTTTTGGCCCTTTTCACTGGCAGCCTATGGGGCAAGGTCACCTGGGGGGTCTATTGGGATTGGGACCCGCGCCTCACCTCCATGCTGGTGCTTTTGTTTTTATATCTAGGCCTTGTGGCCCTTTGGTCTGCCATCGAGAATGAAGCGAATGCGGCGCGCACCACTGCCCTTCTGGCAATGATTGGGGCCGTGAATTTGCCCATCATTAAATTCTCTGTGGATTGGTGGGACAGTCTTCATCAAAAAGCAGCTGTCCTTCGGGAAGGGGGACCGTCCATGCCCGCCTCGATGCTATGGCCCCTATTGCTCATGGCTTTGGGCTATATGGCGCTTTCGGTCTTTTATATTTTACTGCGGGTGAGAACTGACCTGCATAAAAGGCACAAAGACAATAAAACCAAACGGGCGCCGTCTCGTGTTTCTTTGGAGCCTGCGACATGAAGGGGGCCCAAACGGTGACAGACACTTCTTTGGCCGCCCCAGGCATGATTAGCGCTGACCCCACGGTCTTTATTGCCTTTTCCTGGGGGCTGTCCGCCCTGATCTTAGGGGGACTTGTGGTTCATGCCCTTGTAACTTATGTCAAAAAGAGATCATGACGGAAAAGTTACCCTCGCCCCCCTCCTCTCAAAAACGCTACTCCCCCTTCAAACGACGACAGCGTCGGCTCTTATTTTTGGGGATTATCCTTCCCTCCTTTGTGGGAGCCACCGCTCTTGGGTTAATTGCCGTCAGCCAAACCCAAGTTTATGCCTACGCCCCCTCCACCTTGCCCCCCTATGAAGAACTTAACGGCAGAGAGGTTCGCTTAGGCGGCCTTGTGGCGAAAGGCAGCTTAATACCGGGGGAGGAGGTTGCGGTCACTTTTTCCATCACCGACGGGGAAAGCGACGTCCCCGTCCTGTTTAATGATGTCCTCCCCGGCCTTGTGGCGGAGAATGATGGCGTCGTCGCCCAAGGGCATTTGCAAGCGGATGGAACATTTCTGGCGACCACCATTCTTGCCCGCCATGATGAGAATTATATGGCCCCTGAGGTGGCTGACGCCCTTAAAGAAACTGGTCGGTATGAAGAATATATTGAACAGCGCCGACAGTAAAACCCTGTCATAGGAGCAGTAGAGGTTGACCATAACTGCTGCTACAAGGAGAGCTGCTAAAAAGACTGGGCATCTGGCGATCGGCGCGCCAGTCTTAGGGGCATGACAGTAACCTTTACCCATTTGATTGATCGTTTTTCCCCTGAAGGCGAAAACCAATACGCAGTCACTATTCCAGAAAGCTGGATGCAAGGCCGTAGCACCTATGGGGGCCTTTCATCTGCAATTGCCCTGGAAGGGGCGATCCGCAGCTTTCCCCACCTCCCCCCTTTGCGATCCGCACAGATCACCTTTGTGGGCCCTGTGGGCGGCGGGGTGGTGGTTAAAGCCAGCTTATTAAGGGAAGGAAAATCCGTCGCCTATGTGAATGTCGATGTTATGGGGGAAAAGGGGATAGGGGTACACGCCACATTTGCCTTTGGGGCCGCCCGCGCCTCTGCCCTCAACACTCAATTCATTGCCTCCCCCGACCTTCCGGGGCCAGAAGACTTAGCCTCTTTTTTTCCAGATGGCCTGGGCCCCGCCTTTGCCCAACATTTTGACGCTCGGCTGGCAAAAGGGGAAATGCCCTTCAGTAACCATGAAAGTGGCCACGATCTTATCTTTTGGACAAAATTTAAAGAAGACCTCTCCCCCACCGCTACGAGCCTCTTGGCCCTTGCTGATATGCCGCCCCCTGCGATTACCCCTATGTTTCCGCATTTTGCCCCCCTCAGCAGTATGACATGGATGATAAATATCCTGACAGAGGAACTGACCACAAAAGACGGCTGGTGGTTACAGCGAAGTGTCGCGGAACATGCTCAAAATGGGTATTCAAGCCAAGACATGATGATGTGGAACCATGGGCTAGAGCCGGTGATGGTCAGCCGACAAAATGTGGCCATTTTTGTGTGAGGCGCCTCCCCGCAGGTGCCCCTTGTTTTCAACTGAGGGAACCAACTGGTGAATTGTGAACTATGTGTTATGGTAAATATATACCGTAAGATTGCAGTTCAGCCGTCGTTTAAGATTGAGTTTTGGGAGGTAAAGATCCATGGAACAAACTGATAAAATGCCCACAGTCACTATGTCACGTAGGGAATTGATCAATGGATTGGCCGCTGGTTCCGTTGTTGCGTTTGCAGGCACCTCCCTCTCAGGGTGTACCACCAATGACGCCCTAGGACGCTCCCAATTTCTTCTTGTCTCTGACGGGCAGCTTGCCCAACTTTCCGCGCAATCTTGGGCCCAAGCGCTCCGGCAGAATCGGCAATCTTCAAACCCCGCCCTTCGCCGCCGGGTTGAGAGAATTGGGGACCGAATCGTCCAAGCCGCCGATCAAAGATTCCCTTCTGAAAATCTGACCCAAAATAATTGGGAGTTTGCCGTTTTTGAAGACGATACAGTAAATGCCTGGGTGATGCCCGGCGGGAAGGTGGGCTTTCACACCGGCCTTTTGGATATCACAGAAAATGACGACCAAATTGCCACCGTCATGGGGCATGAAGCGGGCCATGTGGTGGGTCGCCACGCAGCTGAGCGCTATTCCCAACAAATGGCCGCCGCGGGCGGGTTAGCCATCGCCAATGTGGCTATGGAAGCCAATGATGTGGAAAACCGCAACATGATCGCAGGTATTCTTGGCGCTGGGGTCACCTTTGGGGTGATCCTGCCCTATTCACGGCAACATGAATATGAGGCTGACCGGCTCGGAGCGGACTTTATGGTCGGGGCCAATTATCGCGCGAATGAGGCTGTCCGTTTTTGGGATACCATGACCCAGAATTCTCGGAATAAGCCGATGGAATTCATGTCGACCCATCCTTCCGATGAGAACCGGATTTCCGCCATGCGGTCTTATATCTCCGCCCAAGGATATGCGTAAGCTTAAAAAGCTTAAGGCTTAATCTTAGCCCCCTCTTTGATGATGGAAGTAGGTTTCTCTGGTTTTATATCCTTAAAGTCATTCCGGCCCCATTATGGGTTAGGCAATGACTTGCATTTTTCTTGAGGGGCCTGGGCCCGAAAAACGGCCCGCAACCCTAAATATAGGGGTGGGGAATACTCTATAAAAAGATCTGAACCAAAAATGAACATTGTTCATTGACACTTGAACAATGTTCAATTAAGGGGTTTTTATCGTGAGAAAGAGAGATTTTTCAATGCTGACCCTTATCCGTTCCCTTGGCTTTCAAATCGCTTATTGGGGGTTATCCATCTTTTTTGTTTTAACCGCTCTTCCGCTTTTACTTTTGCCCGGGCGGAAGGCCCTAATGGGATGGATCCGGGCCTATACAAAAACAATGGTGGCGGCGATGCGCCATATCGCAGGTATTCAGACCGCTGTCCGGGGGCATGAAAACCTGCCCGATGGACCGTTTATCGTTGCTGCAAAACATCAAAGGTGGGGGGATGGCTTTGTGGTCTTTTCACAAATTCCTGACCTTGCTTTTGTGACCGGCGACCATTTACTTCGTATGCCTTTTTTAGGGCCCCTGTTGCGGAAAATGGGCGCCATTGTGGTGGACAATTGTGGCGGTGCCCACGCCCGGGGACAGCTAGTGTCCGATAAAATGGAAACCATCCGGTCTGAGGGACGTCGTATTTTAATCTACCCTGAGGGTCATTTATCAGACGTCGGCACACAACACCGGTATCGGAAAGGGGTCTATCACATCTATGAGCAATATGGCTGCCCTGTGGTCCCCGTTGCAACGGATTTGGGGGTCCGCTGGCCGAAACAGTCTTGGTTGAAAACAGCGGGACCTGCCAGTGTGGAGTTTTTAGACCCTATTCCCCCGGGGCTAGACAAAGACAGCTTTATGGCTGAGCTTGAAGCGATGATTGAAACCCGCAGCTTGGCGCTTTTAGAAGAACAACGTGCCGCAGGCACTCTACCTGCGCCTTATGCGTCGCAAACCCCTTTATCCGTATGAAAAGCTTTGTCCTCACCCGCCGGTTCTGGCCGCTTTTCGCCGCCCAAACCCTTGGGGCCTTTGCCGATAACACATTGCGGATGGCGACCATTGTGGCGGTTTTCGCAGCCGCCAGCCTAGAGGGGTCGTCTGTTTTTGCCCTTCCCTTTGGCCTTGGGGAATATGCGGGCACATTAGTTTCCATGGCGTTCACCATCCCGGTCTTTTTATTCTCCGTGATCGCAGGACAATTGGCAGATCAACGCCCCCGCCATCACTTAATCAAAAGGCTGAAGGCTATTGAACTTCTCCTAATGATATTTGCCTCTCTCTGTTTTGCCATTGGCAATGGCCCCTTATTGGTGTTCGCCCTTTTCTTGATGGGGACGCAATCTGCGTTTTTCAGCCCTGTACGGACGTCTGTGATGCCGCAATATTTCTCCTCCCATGAGCTGATCAAAGCCAATGGATATTTTAATGCAGCACTTTTTGTGGCCCTGGTCACCGGTCTTGGGCTTGGGGGATATTATGTAAACCAAGAGGGCGGGCGGTTGATCATCTCCACCTTACTGGTCACCGCGGCGGGCTTAGGCGCCCTTTTTGCCCTTGGGGTGCCAAATGCCCCTGCGCCTGGGCTTTTAAAACTGAATTGGAATATCCCCCAGGTGGCATGGCGACAAATTCGGTTCGCCCAACGCTTGAAGGGGATTTGGTATCCCATGCTGGGCATTGCCTGGTTTTGGGCCATTGGGGCGGCGGTGCTCGCCAACTTGCCCAATTATGTTCGCGACAGCCTTGGCGGGGGGGATACAGAAATATCCCTTCTACAAGCCCTCTTCGCCATCGGCGCAGGTGTGGGCTCTATTGGGGCGGGCCTTTTGGGGACAAAAATGAAAGACAGCTTCACTCTAGCGGGGATTGGGGTGGCTGGAACCGTTTTGGGCACGCTTTTGATTTGGCTGATCACAGCTCAAAATAACCCTACCGAAACAATGTCTGCTGATGGGCTTTTTCATCTATCAAACCTCCCCCTTCTGATCACTTTTATCCTAACGGCGGCGGCCAATGGCCTTTTTGTTGTCCCCCTTATGGCCGCGTTGCAGGCGCGCGCGCCGGAAAGTGATAGGGCACAAATTATGGGGACATCCAATATGACCAATGGGGCCGGCGCAACATTGGGGGCGTTTTTCATTGTCCCCTTAAGGGAAGTCGGCCTTTCCGCCATGGATGTCTTTTTATGTATGAGCGGCCTGCAATTGGCCCTTTTTATTTTTATGATCAAGCGTCGCCATGCCATTCGTCAGGCAGCGGCACAAATGACCATCTCATCTTAAGGGGGCAATATTAGGCGGCGCGCTCTGACCGACGGGCCCGCATGATTTCATCATAGGCGGCGTTCAACCGTTGACTGACCTTCCGGGCTGCGTGAACAATTTCCTCATCAAGATGAAGGGAGGCAAGACGATCAGGGTGAGATGTTTTTAACCTTGTCATCCAAGCTTGGCGGATCTCTGCATCATCACTTCTCGGATCAACGCGAAGAATTTCGTAAGGGTCATCGCTTAAGGGCATCATTTCCCCCAAGGCCTTAGCGGACGCCACAGAGGTTTTTGCCACCACTTCCACACTTCCGTCAGTCAGCTCAACGGGGAGGAACGCGCGGTCATCATTTAAAAGATCTGTGAGCCGTTGATGCCGGGAAATAAAAACATCTCCCTCCACCAACTCGCCTGTCGACAAAGTTATCCGGACCATTACTTTTATTTTTTCGCGTTTGATTTCAGTTTTTTCAAACATGTCGCCGCCTTTACATCTGTTGCCACGATGAAGGGTGCAAAGCCTGTGCCAATTACATCTAAAAGGCGAATTGTGCTGAAAATAAGCCTTCCTCCCATAAATATTGAGGTTTATGCCCTTCTTTTTACAAAATAAGTTGCATTCGAACCAATTCCTTCACAAATCCTTAACCATAATCTCGCCGCAAAATCGTCCCTAGCCCGCCTTCGGCTTCCCCCGCTCCTGCCCAAATTTCCCACAAAGCTGACCCTTCACCTGATGAATGGAGCGAGATTATGCGGCAGGGTTTTTCATATTTAGAGCGCATCGCGGATAAAGCCTGCCCCGTACTTGATACGGGGTGTGTGCGGTTATCCACAAAGGATGCTCGACAAAACAATAACCTAGAGCCATTGAGCGATTCCAAAGGAACACGAAATGCTCTAGCAAAAGCTATCCTTCTTTTTCTTTTCTCGTTCACCCCTGCTTTTGGTGCCGCTACTCCGCACCTTCTGACCCCAAATGATGCAAAAAGCGGTACTCTGATGTTAGAAACACAGATAGAAGGTCAGTATATTGAGGCCCCTGCCCTGATGACAGATGTCATGATGACGATTTCAGGTCCCCTCGCCCGGGTGAAAGTGACCCAAAGGTTTGAAAACACGTCAGCGGCCTGGGTGGAGGGGGTGTATGTTTTCCCCCTTCCTGAAAAAAGTGCGGTTGATACCCTTCGTATGCAAATTGGTGATCGCTTTATCGAAGGGAGAATTGAAGAAAAACAAAAGGCAAAAGCGATATATGAAGCCGCCAAAGAGGCAGGTCACAAGGCCAGCTTGCTGGAGCAAAACCGCCCTAACCTCTTTACTAACCATGCGGCAAACATCGGCCCTGGGGAGACACTCATTGTTCAGATTGAATATCAGGAAATTGTGAAACTTGACGCAGGTCAGTTTTCGCTACGTTTCCCCATGGTGGCTGCCCCCCGTTACACCCCTGCTCCCCTATTCATGACAGCAAGCCTTGATGGGGAAAGCGGGTGGGGAAGTGATAATCGTGACCTTATTTCTCCTCCCATTTTGCATCCCGATATGGGCGAAGTGAACCCGGTGCAGATTACCGTCGACCTTCATGCTGGCTTTGCATTGGGGGAGATTAATTCTGCTTATCATCCGATGGCGGTGGATCACCAGACCCCAGAGAAAGCAACGCTCACCTTAAAAGACGGCCCCACCCCGGCCAACCGCGACTTTGTGCTTCACTGGAAGCCAAAGGCCTCTGAAGCCCCCTCCTTGGCGTTATTTAAGGAGGAGGTGGAAGGGGTTCCTTATTACCTCCTTATGCTGAGCCCCCCTGCTGGCGCGGAACCCCCATCGCGCGCGCGGGAGGTGACATTTGTCATCGACACCTCAGGGTCCATGGCGGGGGCCAGCATCCGACAAGCCCAAAAAAGCCTCAGCATGGCCATTCAAAGGTTAAACCCCGATGATCACTTCAATCTGATTGAGTTTAACAGCCGCACCCATGCTCTTTTCCAACACCCCCTCCCTGCACGGCCTTCTAGTATTTCTGCGGCCATTTCTTGGTTGTAGTGATTACACGCCGATGGGGGGACAGAGATGCTCCCCGCCCTGCACAAAGCCTTTAAGGGGTCAGGGTCACCCTCTCACCTGCGGCAAGTGATTTTCTTAACAG
>JBCCMT010000060.1:0-9154 GCA_039026195.1 Pseudomonadota bacterium
ATTATCCGCGCTTAACACGGGCGGGTGATTAAAAGGCATCAGATTTAGTAGCGACCCCGGATGGGGGTTTTGGGAAGGCTTTTTTGCGGTATGCTCCTGGATGTTAGAGCCCTGGAAGGCGCGTAAGATTAGAAAAAGCGACCCTGAGTTCTCAGGATCGCTTTGTTTTGTTAAATCTCATATCTGCGGGAAAAGTAGTTTTTTAGACCCTTACTGACAGGCCAAGCACTCATCATAGTCCGTGCGCGCATTTCCAGCGGCGGCCATGCTGGCCTCTGCACTATCTGCTTTTTCTTCGCCGCCTGCAAAGGCCGTCCGCTGTACTGATTTTGAGCGGCAATAATAGAGGGACTTCACCCCCTTCTCCCACGCAGTCCAGTGAAGCATGTGGAGGTCCCACTTATCCACATCCCCAGGGATAAAAACATTCAAAGATTGCGACTGACAGATGAAAGGCGCCCGGTCGGCGGCCAAGTCAATTACCCAACGCTGATCAATTTCAAAGGCGGTTTTGAAAATGTCCTTTTCTTCCTCAGAAAGACAATCCAAGTGCTGAATAGACCCCTCATGCTCTAAGATAGAGGCCCAAGTGTCATCATCATTCACCCCCTTGCTCTCAAGCAATTTCTCAAGGGCGCGGTTTTTCACGGTGAAAGAACCAGAGAGGGTTTTGTGGGTATACACATTGGCGGGGATGGGCTCTATGCACGGAGAGGCCCCGCCGCAGATAATGGAAATGGAGGCCGTCGGCGCAATCGCCATTTTATGGCTGAACCGTTGCTTGATCCCCCGCTCCTCTGCATCGGGGCATGCTCCACGCTCTTCTGCCAATTGTACAGAGGCCGCGTCCGCCCCCATCCGAATATGTTTGAAAAGCCGGATATTCCAAGATTTGGCCATGGCACTTTCAAAGGGAATGCCCATCTCTTGAAGGAAGGAATGAAAGCCCATCAGGCCAAGGCCTACGGACCGCTCCCGCATGGCAGAATAGGCGGCCTTGTCCATCTCCGCCGGCGCCCGGTCGATAAAGCTTTGTAAGACATTATCCAAAAAGCGCATAATATCTTCGATAAAACGCGGCTCATCTTTCCACTCAAAATATTTCTCTGCGTTGACGGAGGAAAGGCAGCAAACGGCTGTCCGCTCTTTACCCAAATGATCTTCCCCAGTGTGCAGCATAATCTCCGCGCACAGATTTGAAGTGGAGACCTTCATCCCCAAATCCCGCTGATGCTTGGCCATGCTACGGTTCACCGTGTCGGAGAAAATCAAATAGGGCTCCCCGGTTTGGAGGCGGATTTCTAAAATCTTTTGCCACAGCTTACGGGCATTCACCTCACGGATCACCTCCCCCGTTTTGGGGGAGCGCAAGCCAAATTCTTCATCATTGGCGACCGCCTCCATAAACTCGTCAGTGATATTAAGCCCATGGTGAAGGTTCAAGGACTTGCGGTTAAAATCCCCAGAGGGTTTGCGAATCTCCAAAAATTCTTCAATTTCCGGGTGATGAATATCAAGATAGCAGGCCGCTGACCCCCGCCGTAACGACCCTTGGGAGATCGCCAAGGTCAGAGAGTCCATCACCCGAATGAAGGGAATGATGCCAGAGGTTTTCCCCGCCCCCTTCACCTGCTCCCCAATGGACCGGACCCCGCCCCAATAGGTGCCGATGCCGCCGCCGTTAGAGGCGAGCCAAACATTCTCATTCCAGGTGCCCACAATGCCGTCTAGCGAATCATCGACAGCGTTTAGAAAACAAGAGATGGGCAAGCCGCGCTTGGCCCCGCCATTTGAGAGAACAGGGGTGGCAGGCATGAACCAAAGTTTGGAGATATAATCATAGATGCGCTGGGAATGGTCCGCATCGTCGCCAAAGGCTGTTGCCACCCGCGCAAACATATCTTGATAGGACTCCCCCTCCAGCAGATAGCGGTCATCCATGGTTTTTTTGCCGAATTCTGTCAGCAACGCATCCCGAGCGCGGTCCACTTGAACCTCTTGCACCACTTTTAGGGCCGGGCGTGAGGGGGCTTGAACGGGCGTCTCCACCGGCGTGACGGAGCCTTTTGCGTCTAAGCTATTGATTGTTTCAGTGGCGCTCACGTCTCGCATTCTCTAATCCTCTCTTATTTTCCCGTATTAACCTTGGCACTACTATATATAGCGTCAAAACACCCTGGAAGGTCAACATATCGTTTTCCACGGCCTCTTCAAGTCGCCAACTTTTGGTTAATAAAGTCTTTAAATTTGTGGCGGTGCCCGCTAGGGCGATGGGGAAATAGGGCGTAGAGCCCCATGAAACGGAAGGGGGCCTTACGGAGATGAGTATGAAAAAAAATATTTTACGGGGTATGCTTTTGGTGAGCGTGAGCGCTCTTGTCGCATGTGGCGGTCAAGAATCTGACGACGCAGCCGAATCGCCAGCCTTAAATGAGAACGCTGTTGCAGAAGCAGAGGGCACAGAGGGCGATGAGCTCGTCATTCCGGAGGCGCCGGCCAATCCCTTGATCGCGATCAACGCGGAAAAGAGTGAAGCTTATCTTGCGGAGAATAAAAACATCGATGGCGTGGAAGAGCTGGAATCGGGCCTACAAATTCAAACCCTGACGGAGGGGACGGGGGAGACGACGGCCACGGAAAATGATTATCTGCGTCTCCACTTTAAACTCAGCAACCTAAGCGATGGGGAGCTTCAAGACAGTCGTGACCTTGAAGAAAACCCCATTGTGGTGCCGAGCTTTAATGCCATCCCCCTCCCCGGCATGGCCGAAGCCCTTGGCCAAATGAAAGAGGGGGAAACCGCCAAAGTGGTGGTCCCCCCGGCATTGGCCTTTGGGGAACAGGGTTTACCCGGCCAAGTGGCCCCCAATGAGACCTTTATCTATGAGCTTGAATTGATCGAGGTGATCCCCGAGAGCGAGACGGACCGCCGCGCAGAAATTGACGCTGAGCAACAGCGCCTCGCCGAAGAAGCGCAAAAAGAAATGGACGCGCGCCAAGCTGAAATGCGGGAGGCCTTTGAAAAGGTGGCCACGGAGAATTTAGCGGCCTCCCAAGACTTTTTAAACGAGAAAAAAGACGTGGACGGTGTTCAGTCCACGGAAAGCGGCCTTCTCTACCAAGTGGTGGAAAATGGAGGGGAAGGGGTGACCCCTGATGAATGGGACGAAGTCGAGGTGCATTATCGCGGCACCCTGCCCGATGGGACAGAGTTTGATAGCTCTTATTCGCGGGGGGAGCCTACCTCCTTCCCGTTAAACCGCGTGATCCCCGGCTGGACCGAAGGGGTGGCCCTCATGAATGTGGGGGACAAATATCGGTTTTTCATTCCGCCGGAGCTTGCCTATGGTGAGATGGGCACGCAAGGCGGGCCCATCGGCCCGAACCAGGCCCTCGTCTTTGATGTGGAGCTTTTAAACATCACTGAAAATGAGCCGCCGGAGAAGGTCATCCCAACGCCGATAGAGGAATAATCTCCTCAAGGATAATTAAGGGCGGGTGGATATTTCTCCAGCCGCCCTTTTTCATATAGAAACCGCAAGTTTGTCTAAATCTTCATGGCGGTGGAGCTATCGCCTAAATTACAGCCCCCCTCAATCTCTAAAATGGTGCCGGTCACATAATCCGCCCCGGGAGAGCAAAGCCACAGCGCGGCATCGGCGATGTCATCGCGGTTGCCAAATTCTTTAAGGGGCAACTGTTTGCGGTAGCTATCTTTAATTTCCTCTGTGGGGGCGAGACGTTCCATCCCCTCCGTCCCGGCGATGGGACCGGGGGAGATAGCATTCACGCGGAGGCCCGAGGCCCCCCACTCCATCGCGCAACATTGTACGAACATATTGACCCCCGCCTTGGCCGCGCAGACATGGGATTGGAACATCCACGGCCGGGTGGCTTGCGGGGCGGTGATGGCCACGAAGGAGGCACCGGGTTTGCGGCATTTCTCCACGCCCGCGCGGAAGACATTAAAGGTGCCGATAAGGTCGATATCGACCACCGTCTTAAAAGCATTGGACGACATCTGCGCGGCGCCTGCGGGGAAGTTCCCCGCTTGCCCGGCCAAGATCATGTCGAGGGGACCGTGCGCGTCGACGCATTTTGCCACCGCCGCGGCCACATCGTCATAGTCGCGCGCATCCACCGCAGCGCCGTCCGCCGTCGCCCCCTCCCCCTTCAGCATCTCCACCGTGGCGTCCACCTTGTCTTGGGAGCGGCTGACCACAAACACCGTCGCCCCGCTTTGGGCAAAGCGGCGGGCAATCTGCTCATTAATACCGGAGGTGGCCCCGGACATAAAGCAGACCTTTCCAGACATATCATAGGTGGGGGCATGGGTCATAGGAGAAGTCCTTTCACTAAAATTCATTGCAGGACGTCACAAGCGGTTATCCGCAAAAAATGTGCGACCATCAAAAACTCAAAAAAGGCCTAAAACATGGCCTTATATGACACTGAAAGCCTAGCGCAGTTTTTGGAGTGGTGGGAGAAGGAATGGCAGTGGAATTATAAGCTGAATGTCAGTTTTTCGCCAAAAATGGGCATTCGAATTCGAAATCTGTATGTCTGATTTGCGCGCAAAAGCGGGCATTATATCCGGGTTCGACTCTTACTGCTCGCTCCAGTAATTATAGCAACTTGGTTGCTGGATGAATTTTTGGCGTAGAATGCAAAATTTGAGCAGAAACTTTGCTTGAAAAGGTTGACTCAATATCGAATCGATATGCGATGAATTCATGACTGATACATCCCCAGAAAATGACACACCCAAGGCGCATAAGTTTTTGTTCGAACGTATTGCCGCAAAAAAGACTACTGCGAACGTTAAGGGAGCCAATATATTGGCGGAACTTGATCGTGGAATACGAAAGTACGCTTGGCTGTTGAATCTATGGATTCCATTTAGGCGAAGATGGGATCGAGTTGGTTTTAATAGAAGGCTCTATGGTAAGTATCGGCGAGGCTTCGACTATCTTGACATTGTCATTGAGACGGCTTTGAGCTCCGGAATGGAATTTCAAAAAGCCGCACTCGAAAAAGAGCGCCTGCACACAGATCCGAAGTTCGGTATTATACTGCGCATGCATGCTAAGGCGATCAGAGTGTCTTCGGAAATTTTTGCCCTTCTTGCGAATGGCTTCAGCGACTGCGCGTTGGTGCGCTGGCGGACGCTATTGGAAACTCAGGTTGCAATGATCGCTCTTCGCGAACTCGGTGAAGAAGCGTCGATTGACTTTGCGCTTCGTGGTCGGATTGAGTCTATCAAAGGCATGCTCATGTACCAAAATAGCGCGGACGAGATGAACAGGGAGAAGTTCAGCGACGCAACTCTTTCAGCCGCAGAAGAGTATCTGGAAAAACTACTTAACAAGCGGCCGGATTTAAAACAATCTCTCTCGTGGACAAGAGGCGATCTCAAATGCAACTCTTGGATGGATCTAATCGACAAAGTGGGATACGGTCGATGGAAGAGCGACTACAAACTTGCAAGCCAAGATCTGCACTCTGACTACTTTCGAGAAGACACACAGATTCAAGGCATGACCCAGGGTATCGCGCCCGTGATGCTCTCGGGGCCTAGCGATACCGGACTGGTGGAACCAGCTCACATGACAGCGATAATGTTGTCGTCTATAACTTTCTCCTTGATCACCCTGAATGAGGATGAGGGGTATGGCGATATAGACTTTGATCCATTGGTGCACCTACTATTCTTGAACCACTACACAGAACGAGTGGGAACGGAATTCTTGAATGCAGACCAAAGACTGTACGCAAAGATCAGACGGCTCCAAACGAAACGGAAAAAACGTTAACTCGGTTCATAGTGCCCTTGTCACGGCAGGAGTGAGCATTGTGAGACTAGAGCAGGTTTGCAATTCCTCGAAACGGAAACCTGCTCTAGATTTTTATTTTTACGCGCATTCACAAAACCGGCTTCTACTTTTGTGAATGCGCTCTAGTAAGCGGCTAACCGCATCTGGGAAAACAAAAGATCGCTTTCCCTATCGCAAATGCGAATGTCCGCAACGAAGATCAACCTGCCGTTTGAGGAGTTGAAGCCCAACGACCGGAATGCGCCAATTAAAGACACAAATTTTATTTTCATTACACTGAACAAAATATTTCAACACGTTATTACTTGGCAGTCTAACCTACACCATACTTATCTCAGCAACACATACCCAGCCACGATCGTGGGGCGATCTGTTTGCCGCTCTCCTCCTGCTGGGGAAACAGCATTTTCACCAGAGCAGGCACCAATGCCTCTTAAATGCCTGCTCTCATGGGCAGAAGATCTCCAATTCATCAGATCACGGCGCACGCGCATCCAGGATGGCTTCAATCTCATCCATGACGGCGGCCATCCGGTCGATCACAGCATTATAAGGCGCCGCGCTCGTCATATCGAGACCTGCCGCCTTTAAAATGTCCACCGGATAGTCCGATCCCCCCGCTTCTAAAAAGGCGATATAGGTCTCCCGCGCTGCTGCCTCATCGGTTTTTAGCTGATCCACAAAATAAGCTGCGCCAGCAATGGATGTTGCATACTGATAAACATAAAAGTTATAATAGAAATGGGGGATATACGCCCACTCCACCATTTCCCGCTCGGTGATCTCCATCACCCCCTGGTCATGGCCGTGATAGCGCTTTAGGATCTCCCCATACATCTCTGTCATCCGCGCCCCGGTCAGGGCTTCACCCCGTTCCACCGCTTCGTGGATCGCCAATTCAAATTCTGAGAACATCACCTGGCGATAAAAAGTCCCCCGCATCTGCTCCAGGGCATAGCCCAAATAATATAGGCGTTCATCCTCCGTCTTCGCCTCTTTCAGCATATGCTCTTGAAGCAATATCTCATTAGCGATGGCCGCAATTTCGGTGGTGAAGATGGAAAAATCCGCCAGCTCATAGGGCTGGTTCTCATTTGTAAGAACTTGATGCATGGCATGGCCCCACTCATGGGCGTAGGTCGATGCACTATTATACGTATCTTGATGATTAAGCAGAATAAGGGGGTGGACGTCATAAGCCGCGCCGGACATATAGGCCCCTGAACGTTTCCCGGCCTGCGGATAAACATGCATCCATCGTTCTAACGAGGCATCCGCGAAGGCCTCTACATAGTCCGGCCCCAGCACGTCTACCGCAGCTAGCATATGCGTCCGGGTTTCATCCATGGGGAAGGTGAGGTCTGTCTCCACCAAAGGCGGGTAGATATCATGATAGCCCAGATCGTCAATCTCCAACATTCGTCCGCGTAGCGCAAAATATCGGTGGAGCACGTCAATCCGATCATTGGTCACCTGGACGAGGGTTCGGTAAACCTCCTCAGGAATATTATCGCCAGACAAAAAATATTGTAGGGTGTTGTCATAATTGCGCGCCTTTCCGGTGGCGACATTGGCCTGCACCTCACCATTCAATGTGGCCCCAAGGGTGCTTTCAAACGCCTTCCATTTTCCCCAAAAGGCATCAAAGACGGCGATGCGGTCCTGACGGTTCGGCGCCTCCCGATGCAGGACATATCCCGCTGCGGTCAGATGCGCCTCTTTCCCATTGCTCAGTGTAATGCGGGGCCAGTCAATTTCCGCATTGGCAAGAAGATCACGGGCATTTTGCGACGCAGACAGCGCTGTTCCCAGAAGTGACAGAACCTCCTCACTTTCGGGGGAAAGCACATGCTCCCCCTGGCGCAAGGTATCCCGCAAAGCATGGGCATGTTTTTCAAGGCCAGGCTCTTGATTGATAAAGCGTTCAATGCGCCGTTCACCGATCTTCACAATTTCCGGCGCCACAAAGCTTTGGGCGGCCCCCGCCTCTTGAAACAGGGCCTGAACCCGGCCAACCCTCTCCTGACCTTTTGCATCCCCCAGATTGGTGTTTCTTAAATTGGATGCATAGGTCCATAACCGCAAGGCGTCTTTGCTAAAGGCCGACCGCGTGTCGAGGGCGTCGAGCAGGGTTTTGGCGTTGCGACCCAGTTGCCCCTCAAAGGCCGTTAGATTTGAGATCTCCGTACGAAGACGGTCAAGCTCCGCCTCCCACGCCGCATCTGACGCGTAAAAGGGTGTTAGATCCCAGACATAGCGCTCATCAACTTCGTTTTGTGCCGCAGTTTGCGATTGGTCTTGGGCGTGCAAGGGGACCAACAAGAAAGGGGCGCAAATAGCGAGGGCGCTTACCCCCAAAATGTGACGAATGGGCGATGTAAAGGGCTTTTTACTCAACGGATGGCTCCACTTTTTGGATGTGATGAGACCTGATTGACCCCTGTCTCGCCTGTGAAGTCAAGGCCATTTGTCATCGCGTGGGGCGGGGTCAAACCTTGCGCCCCTGCCCCCTCTTTCTGGTCTATTGATTTGGCCGCACATGCCAGGAGACGGTCATGACGGCAACCTCTTGATCGTTTTGATCGCGCAAGATGACATGGACGTCAAACTGCACTTTGCCCTCTTCGTCGAGTTGGGCTTTGATCTCCGGCACCGGGCGAGATGTCTCGGCGGTTGCCGTCAGGGTGCCCTTAGCGATGGCCACATAATTGATATCCGCCTTCGCCGCGACGGGTCGGATATTCATCAGCCGATCCATCAACGCCCCCGCCAAGGCCGCGCCCGAGGCCGCCTCCCCCAAAGTGAACATCGCCCCAGCATGTTGTGTGGCGATATGGTTCGATGTCTCCTCCCGCTGAGCCAGCTGCGCCGTCGCCCGCCCCTCATCAATTGTCAGCAGCTCCACCCCCACATGGGCGGCAAAGGGCACGGTTTTCGTCAACTGCTCTCGCACCATGTCATAAGGGGTCATGGGGGCTTCCTCATTTTGTTTGGCAAAGCCTAGCGAGGTTTTATAAGAAGGGGGAAGAAGGAATGGCAGCGGGGGATGGGCAACTTTTAATATTTCCCGTTATACATCAGATATGCGCTAATGACTTATTTAGTCGTTAGACGCTAGCTTATCTAAAAACTACAGTTTTCGTATTGTAGAAAAACCGTACCTAAATTATTACAAAATCATGTTAATTCAAATTATAGCTGCTCTTACTTTAGTGACATCGGAAGCTGAAAAACCTCGGATGAACTTAACTGGAATTATCTGGCCGCATTTTTCATGTGCAGGAATTGCAAATGTTATGGATAAAAACCATCTCGTTAAA
>JBCCMT010000061.1:0-9137 GCA_039026195.1 Pseudomonadota bacterium
TTGTCATAGACCTCAATCCGGGTGGGGGGCGCAGTTAACCCCAATTGGTCAGCAAGCGCTGTATTTAATTTTTGATGGGAAGCTGTGTTGGAAAGTCGCCGGCCCAACGCTTCTTTTGCATTCATCAGGGCTTGGGCCACCAATTCTTTCTTCTCCCCCCGGGCGGGGGTGAGGACTGAAACCTTCCGCTCCGCCTTTAAGGACAAGGCCTCGGCTAAGAGGTCTTGATTTTCAATCTCCATGGATAAGAACAAACATTTCGGCACAGGTTGGTTGTCATAGAATTGGGCAATAAAGGATTCTAATATGGCACCTGGGGCTAATTCTTTATCATGCTTTGGGAAATGGGAATGGGCGCCCAAATTCTGTCCGGCGCGGAAGAAAAAGGTTTGGATGCACGCCTGTCCCCCCTCCATATAAATAGAGAAAATATCTGCTTCGTCTACGGAGTCTGGGTTGATGCCTTGGCTTTCCTGAACGTAAGTGAGCGCGCGGATCCGGTCTCGCAAACTGGCCGCCTGTTCAAAATCAAGGGCTGTTGCGGCTTCTTCCATCTGTTTGGACAGGGCTTGTTGTACATCGCGATTTTTCCCTTGCAAAAAGGCAATGGCTTCCTTGACGAGCTCCGTATACGCCTCTTCATCAATCAAGTCGACGCATGGTCCTGCGCATCGTTTGATTTGGTAAAGAAGGCAGGGTCGTGTCCGGGCGTCGTAAACACTATCTGAACAACTGCGCAACAGGAATGCTTTTTGTAATGTGTTCAATGTACGGTTCACCGCCCCTGCGGAGGCAAAGGGGCCAAAATAATGCCCCTTTCGTCGCTGGGCACCGCGATGTTTGAGAATTTGCGGGACAGGGTGATCCGTTGCCAGAAGAATATTGGCAAAGGATTTATCATCCCGCAACAAAACATTATATCGGGGCTTTAAACTTTTAATAAGATTGGCTTCGAGGAGGAGGCTTTCTGTCTCTGTCTCGGTGACCACAAATTCCATGGCCGTTGTTTCAGAAATCATCCGTACAATACGATTTGAATGGCCGTTTAGGCTGGAATAGCTAGAAACCCTGGCTTTTAAATTCTTCGCCTTGCCGACATAGAGGACCTCACCATCCCCGCCGAACATCCGATAGACACCTGGCCGAGTGGGGAGCTGTTTCACATAATCAGCAATAAGCGCTGTTCCCTGAAGCGCTTTTTGCGGTGCAGCATCATTTTTATGGGAAGGCGTATCGACGGGTTCTTGCATAACAAACAATGATTTAAGCAGATTTGCCAGAAAAGCTAGCGCGGAAGGCCCGAAAACCATAGGCATATGTCTTTAGGAATGCCATAATATGCGCTGATTTTACAACGCGCCTTAAAGGTCAACAAAAACTGTTAGGTAAAGGGATAGGTTGGGGTGAAAAATGGGGTTGTTCGTCTTTAGAAATCTTTTGTTTTTGATTGCCGTCTTGTGGGGGCTCACGGCTTGTGCCAGCGGGGAAAAACCCACCAACCCACAATTCAGTAGTATGAGCGAACCTTTGAGTTTTGAGACGAAAAGACGGGATGAGATTAATCTGATCGTCCTCATCGATCCAGAAAACCGTCGCCTGGAGCTACCGACCCAAGCGTGCCAGAAGGCTGAGGAAGAGGTGACAGCGCGCAAGAAAAATGTGCGGGAGCGGGCCACGCGGCAACAATTAGAATGTGCCTTTCAGGCGTTCAAGACATACTACACTGACTATCAAACCTATATCAATTTACCGCAAACTGGGGGGGAGCAATTTCACGCCGATGCGGCAAGCTCCCTAAGCCTTGCCATCCGGCGGAATGAAATCCAAGACCGTATGCTGTTAAGATCGGACACCCTTTGTCGGGATTTCGAACGCCGATTAGGCATTCAACTCCGTATCGAGAATGATACAAATCTTTCCAATTGGATGCGAAATTCACAACGGCGGTTGGTGGGCGGTGTGGGGGCGCTGGTCTTAGGGGGAGATATGGTGTGGGCCTTATCCAATATGACGCGGATTACGGACTTACCGGGCTATGTGCATGATGAGGGGAAGATTGAAAAAACCATGGTGCGTCTTGCCACTGAAGGGATGAAACTTCAGCGTGAGCAGCTTTTCCGGTCTATTGATAGTTTACGCAGGGCGCCCCCTCGCCACGGTGGGTTGTCCTATGCGGATGGAAATCATGCGGAGGGCATAACGCCTATAACCATTTACTCTCTTGAACGGGCCATTGCAGATGCCCTGACCTACCATAGTGCCTGTAGCATCAGCCATGGCCTCAATTATTCGCTAGAGCATATTATCACGAGCCCGCCGACGCCGTCATATTTAGAGTTTCCCACCCTGATGCCATCCTCAATCAACCAATAGATATATTTTAGGACTATGTATTGATTTTTTTAGAGCATCGCGCCGAAAAGCCTGCCCCGGACCCCGATCCGGGGTGTACGCGGTTTTCGGCAAAAAGCGATGCGAAATCAAAAGACTATAGCGAGGGCGTGAGTATAAACGAACGTCCGGTGCTATAGAGCGAGACAGTGACCTAAAATTGCTGCGCTAATTTTTGGGGGGAGGGGGGCTGACGGTACTTCCCCTTAGCGATATTCCCCTTTTGGCCAGGCTCTTTTGTTACCTCTGTACAAGATGTAATCGTTAAACCCTTCGGCAGAACAGTGTTTTCGTCGCCACACGCATGGTGGAGTTGGGACTGCAACAACCCGGTGGTCGACGACAAAATAGCCCCAGACAAATCCGCATTTCGCAAAGTGACGCCATGAAGAGGAACGTCTTCAAACACCGTTTTTCGTAAAGAGGCTCCTTCGAAGGAGGCTCTGCGCAAATCAAGCCGCTCAAATCGAGCCGTGTCTAGTCGGGCATTGATAAAACGGGAATCAATAGCTTGTCCATCTTTGAAAAGAGCTCCTTCAAAGGTGGCAGCACTAAATTGAGCACGGGCCAAATCACTATCGGCGAACACAGCTTTGTTAAAATTGGCCCCTTGCATGGTGGCGGCGGTTAAATCGGTGCGATAAAAAACAGCATCTTGAAAATCAGCCACCCGTCCGGAGGCGGCGGTTAAAACCGTTTCCCCGAATAGGGCTTGCTGAGCGCTGGCGCCATCCAGAAGGGTGCCGCGCATATATGCCTTTGAAAAATTGGCTTTGTCCAGCTGGGCTCCTAAAAAGGTGGTCTTATCAAATCGCCCTGTCGATAAATCTGCGCCTGTTAAATCTTCATAGACGGTTACAATGCCTTCTTCATCGCCCAGGGTTAAGGGCTCTGCGTTCATTTCAGCGGATAGGGCCTTGGCTTTTTCCACCACGGTGGGGGCGACCGAATGAGATGTGGTGGTGACGATAAAGGTGATCCCCTCATTCACTTTAACAATAGCATGTTGAATAGGGACAGGCACGCGCTGGCGCTGCTCTGGTGTTGTGTAATTATACCACACTGTCACGATACAAAACATTACCGTGCTGACGAAAAATATGAAACGGGCCATTCCAAGGCTCCTTTCTACACTTTAAGCCCCGCGAACATAACTTGAATATAGAGTAAGAGAATTGCCCAACGGTTAGAACGATGCGTTCTATTTTACATTTTGCTATTAAAGAGTGGGGCAAACCATGCCTTAATTTGTCAACACAATATCAGGAAAGCGCAAGAATTGCGGGCAAAACAAGGCAAGTTTATGGTTAATAAAATGGCGCTCATCTTTCTTTTGAAAAGTTTTATGAGCAGCCCGTATTATGTCCACAACTGTCGCATCTTAAACAGGTGCCACTCCGCACAAGGGTAAACTGACCACATTCTGGGCAAGCATCCCCCTCATACCCTTTGATGCGTGCTTCTTCCCTGGCGGCGCTGGGGTCAGCTAACCGCCCCTTAGGGGCAGGTTGGGCGTTCATCGCCTCCTCCGTCATCTCTTCTTCTTCAGAGGGAACCTCATCATCATCGTCTTGCGTTTCAATTCGGTCCTCCCGCAAGCGATCAAACTCACCCCCCCGCAGCACCACAAGATTATCCATAGTGGAAGAGCGAGAGAAGCCTTTGGAGATAAGCCGCTGGGCCTCTTTTTGTACGCCTTCCGCATCAACGCCTTGGCCCACGTCAAAGGCAGAGCCATCTTCGGGGACATGGCCAAGGTCACTTCGGCCCATATAGCTGATCGCCAGTTCACGGAAGATATAGTCTAATATAGATGTGGCGTTTTTAATCCGGTCATTCCCTTGAACGGGACCGGCTGGTTCAAACCGGGTGAAAAGATAGGCGTCAATAAATTCTTCCAACGGCACACCATATTGAAGGCCAAGGGAAACGGCGATAGCAAAGTTATTCATGAGGGAGCGGAAGGCCGCCCCTTCCTTATGCATATCCACGAATATTTCGCCAAGGTCGCCATCTTCAAATTCGCCCGTGTGCAAATAGACTTTATGTCCGCCCACAATCGCCTTTTGAATATATCCTTTCCGCCGGTCGGGAAGACGGCGGCGGCCTGGCGCGCGTTCGACAATTTTTTCCACCACCCGTTCTGCAAATATGCGAGCCTTCTCCCCTGTGGGGGCGTCCAAAAACTCATCAGCTTCAAGATCATCTTGGGCTAAAAGCGCGCTGGAGAGGGGTTGAGAGAGTTTTGAGCCATCTCGATACAGAGCGATGGCCTTTAGCCCCTTCTCATACGCCTTTTGGTAAGTGATTAAACAATCTTCAATCGTGGCTCGATTAGGCAAGTTGACAGTTTTAGAAATGGCACCAGAAACAAAGGGCTGGCACGCCGCCATCATATCGATATGGGCGGATACAGAAAGACTGCGGGTCCCAATCCGGCCACATTGGGTGGCGCAGTCAAACACATCATAATGGTCCAACAAAAGATGAGGCGCCCCCTCTAAGGTCATGGTGCCACAACAATAAAGATTGGCCCGGTGGATGTCCTCATCGGAAAAGCCAAGATCCCTTAACATTCCATACCCAGACTGATGAATTTGATCTTCGTCAAATTGTAAGACCCCGCGCAGGAACCCTTCGCCCAAAACATCCGCGGTGAAAACATACGTCACATCGAAGGCGGATTTCAGTGCCTCTTGAAGGGCCTTGATCTGCGCATCACCAAAGCCTTCCTCCCGCAAATGGTCAAAGCTTATGCCGGGCGCATTTTCTAAGGTTCCATGCCCAACGGCATAGGCCTCAATATCGCGGATGTCACTGTCCTTATACCCCAACGCTTTTAAGGCCTGGGGGACAGCGCGGTTGATAATCCGGAAACTTCCCCCCCCGGCGAGGGTTTTAAATTTGACCAAAGCAAAGTCAGGCTCAATTCCCGTGGTGTCACAGTCCATCACAAGGCCAATGGTCCCTGTGGGGGCGATGGCGGTGGTTTGTGCATTGCGCACCCCATGGGCGCGGCTAAGGGTGAGGGTGTTTGCCCATGCAGATTGAGCCGCTTCAAACAAACCTTTAAAGGGCACATGGTCAGAGGAGAGGGGCGGGGGCGGCCGATAGAGCTTTTCATAGGTGCCCACCCCGCAGGCGGCCGCATGGTTTGATAAGACTCTCTGCACGGAGCTTTTGTTGGCATCGTATCGCGCGAAAGGTCCTATTTTTTTTGCGATTTGGGCGGAGGTGGCATAGGCGGTCGCTGTCATTAACGCGGTGATGGCCCCAGCGGTGGCGCGGGCTTCATCACTGTCATAGGCCATGCCCGATGACATCAAGAGGCCACCTAAATTAGCAAACCCCAACCCTAAGGTGCGATAGGCGTGAGAGCGTTCAGCGATGGCGGGGGAGGGGTAGGATGCCATCCCAACAGAAATTTCAAGCACTAAGGTCCAAAGACGACAGGCGTGTTGAAAACCATCCACATCAAATTGATACTCATCGGTTAGGAATTTGCCTAAATTGATAGAGGCAAGATTACAGGCCGTATCATCTAAAAACATATATTCAGAGCAAGGATTAGATCCCTTTATCTCCCCATCTGCCTGACAGGTATTCCATTCATTGATAATGTCATGAAACTGAAGCCCGGGGTCAGCACTGGCCCATGCGGCATTACCGATTTGGGCCCACAGCTCTTTTGCGCGCACCTTCTTATGGACACTCCCATCCGTGCGGCGGGTGAGAGACCAATCCTCATCACGGGTCACCGCATCTAAAAAGGCACCACTTAAACGGACAGAGTTATTGGCATTTTGGCCGGTAATGGTGCGATATCCTTCCCCATCCCAATCTGAGGTATAGGTATCAATATTGAGAATATCATGGCCTTGTTTTGCAAGCGCAAGCGCACGGGTGAGCACATTGTCAGAAACACCATCTCTTCGCGCTGCTTTTAGGGCTTTTTTCAAAGCGTCATTTTTTTTAGGGTCAAACCGTTTTGGCCCATCACTGGAAAGGCTGTCGGACACATTTTGGAGATGCCGCTTCATCACGAAGGAGCCGGTCACAAGCGCCGCCACCTTTTGTTCCTCCTTTGCCTTCCAATGGATGAAATGTTCAATGTCAGGGTGATCAATATCCACAATCACCATTTTGGCGGCCCGCCGGGTGACCCCGCCGGATTTGATTGCGCCCGCGGCGGCATCGCCCACCTTTAAAAAGCTTAAAAGACCTGAGGAGGCGCCGCCGCCGGCAAGGGGCTCCCCTTCCCCCCGAAGGGATGAAAAATTTGATCCCGACCCGGATCCATATTTAAATAGCCGGGCCTCCCGCTGCCAAAGGTCAAAAATGCCGTTTTCCCCCACCAGATTATCATCGATAGACTGAATAAAACAGGCATGGGGCTGAGGGTAAGCGTAGGCGTCCTCCACTTCGACAACAGCGGCTTTATCCGCATCATACCGAAAATGACCGCCGCCTTGGGAGGAAATGCCATAGGCCCAATGAAGACCTGTGTTGAACCATTGGGGGGAGTTTGGGGCGGCAATTTGCTGGGCCAACATGGCGCAAATCTCATCACGGAATGTCAAAGCATCTTTTTCCGTATCAAACAGACCTTGGTGCCACCCATGATGGGCCCATGCCCCCGCCATCCGTACAAAGACCTGTTGCGCACTTTTTTCCGGTCCAAAGGCCGTGTCTGCAGCAGGTTCTCTCGGCGCAAGCTCTTGGGGGCCATCATGCTTTTGGATGACCTTCGTTTCCTGCGGCACCCCGGCTTTGCGAAGATATTTTTGCGCCAAAATATCAATCGCCACTTGCGACCAATTGTCTGGAACCATGAGGTCATTTAAGGTCTTGTGGTTATGATCCGCCGCTCCCTTTGCATCACGCAATTGGCTCGCCCCTTTTTGAAAATCTACGCCGCCATAGGGGTCGGTCTTGGTGGAAAAAAACCTATCAATCTTCATTGTCAATTCTCATGCCCATGTCATTTTCCCCCTTTATATGCTGATTTGTAAGCCTTAGCGATATGCAAATGAAGCTGTCGTTAAGCTCTATGCGAGGCGAAAAAATACAATTTATAATTGTGCACTGCATTCAAAATATGAGCTTGTTTTTGATAAATGTCCGACCACTCACTTCACGCTTCTTGTTTGTTTTCCTCGTTTTTTGTCACCTTCAATTGATATAATGTAACGTCACATTTTCGCCAAAAAGAGGATGACACGCCATCCTAAATCACGCTATGCGGGTAATCCGTTTTGGGAAGTGATTTATGTCTGACTCCAATTCACCAAAAGATGATGCCGTGAAAGTCCGCGGTACCATTAAATGGTTTGACCAGGTGAAAGGGTATGGGTTCATCACCAATGAAAAGGGCGGGGGGGATGTGTTGCTGCATTCAACTTGCTTGAAACAAAGTGGTCAATCTTACGTACCCGAAGGGGCGAGCATTACCTGCGAAGCAGTTGAGGGGGAGAAGGGGCTGCAGGCCACAAAAATTTTAGCCCTTGATTCAACCACCATCAAAGCGTCGCCCCGTCCTATTTTATCTTCGGAAGAGACAGATCCCGTCATCCAAGCGGCAGGAGATTTTGTTCAAGCAGAGGTGAAGTGGTTCAGCCGGGCAAAGGGGTATGGCTTTCTAACGCGTGGGCCAGGTACGGAAGATATCTTCATTCATATGGAAGTGGTGCGGCAAGCCGGTATGCATGAGTTAACCCCAGGTCAGCGGGTCCGTGTTTCCTATGGCCATGGGACGAAGGGCCTTTTGGCAGCTGCCCTCTCTGCTCAACGTGAGAATTAAGCTAAGACGACGCCGGAGGCCAATCCTGGAGGGGGGGCAGGCGCCTGGAAACACTTATGGGCTGCTTTTATGGGGAGAATAGCCTTACAATTGACACAACTTTCTTTACATTAACCATAGGCATGTGCCTTCATCATAATGGAGATTAACCATGTTAAGAACAGCAATTTTAGGTGCGAGCACCCTTTTGATCACAGCCTGCACCACCACCGGCAATGTTGAGCGCGGCGCCGCAACAGGGGCCACCGTCGGCGCTGTTGCAGGGGCGATTATCGGTAATAATGTGGGGGACGGCGATGCTGAGCGCGGGGCCATCATTGGCGGCGCCTTGGGCGGCACAGCCGGCGTCATCAGAGGCCGTCAACAGGACGTGCAATCTGGGGAAGGGACCCGCCTTCGTGAGCGCGCAAATGGTGAAACTCTCTATTATGATCAGCAAGCTCGCCGCTATTATTATATCGACCAGCGTACCGGCCGCTCTTACTGGCAAAATGGCCAACTGAGATATTGACCTGGGTGCGTAAAAACAAGGCGTGACGATGTCGGTCAGTCGGCTTATAGCCATGCTATGTCTTCGTCCTTCGCAGAACAAAAAATGTCGCCCTTGATTATCCTCGTGCGTCCTCAAATGGGCGAAAATATTGGGGCGGCTGCGCGGGCCATGCTCAACTTTGGCCTGACCGGTTTACGCCTTGTGGCCCCCCGGGATGGTTGGCCCAACCCCAAAGCGGGGGCCATGGCTGCAGGTGCCGCGTCGGTTTTAGATGGAGCGAGGGTTTTTGAAACCGTGGCCGAGGCGGTGGCCGATTGCCACTATGTGATGGCGACCACTGCGCGGCAGCGCGGGCTTTTCATCCCTGTTTATTCCCCTGAAACCGCGATGGGGCATTTCCATACCCGGGCCCAACAATCAGAGCGCACAGCGATTTTGTTTGGTGCAGAGAAA
>JBCCMT010000062.1:0-9126 GCA_039026195.1 Pseudomonadota bacterium
CATTGGTGATTTTTATGGTCGCCGCGCCACCTTCATGACGGGGGTCGCCATTTTCACCAGTGCTTCTGCCCTTTGCGCGGTATCTATTTCTGCTGAGATGTTGATTTTCGCAAGGGCCTTACAAGGGGTGGGGGCTGCACTTCTCACGCCCATGTCTCTGGCGCTGTTGTCCGAACATTTTGAAGCGAAGGACCGCACCCTCGCCATCGGCATTTGGTCTGTGGCCTCCGCCATTTTTACAGCCATTGGCCCCCCGGTGGGAGGGTGGCTGACGGAGTTTGCCAGCTGGCGGGGGATTTTTTTATTGCCCATCCCTTTTGGGGGGCTTTGTTTAATCATTTCAGGGTTTTTGGTACCGAAACGACCCCCACACCGGGTGCCTGACGGTATTGATTGGGAAGGCGCGCTGCTGGCCATGATTGGGTTTGCGGGGATTGCCTATGGGTTTATCACCCTATCTGAGCCGAAGATGTCAGAGAATAGCTTGCAATGGAGCCTTCCCATGGCGGTGGGGGTGATTGCTCTTATGGGGCTTGTCATTGTGGAGAGAAACGCCAAATCACCTATGGCGCCGCCAGCGCTTTTTGCCATTGGCACTTTTAATGCCATCAACATCATTACCATTTTGCTTTATGGCGCCATGGGCGGGATCTTTGTGTTCTACCCGATTTTCCTGACCGACGTATATGGACACGGGATGACGGAGATTGGCCTTGCGTTTTTAGGCTTTGCAATCCCCATGGTGGTGCTCACCCCCCTATCGGGGCGTTTATCAAAACGGTTTGGGGTCAGGGGCATGTTGTCCGTAGGATCCCTCGTGGGGATTGTCGCGTTTGGCTCCATGGGCCTTGCCTCTTATTCAGGGGAGCTTTGGGGGGTATTTTTCAGCATTAGTATATTCGGGGCTGGCATTGCCCTTGTGGTGCCCGGCATGAATGCGGCTTTGTTTAGGATCACCCCCGATGAAAGTCATGGGGTCGCCTCCGGCATCAATAACACTTGTGCGCGTGCTGCTACTCTTTTTGCCATTGCGGGTTATGGCGCCGCGGCGAGCGCAGGTTTTCACGATGTGGCAAACCCGACGGTGGCCCTTATGGGCTATGGAGCAGGGGACGATCTCATCGGATTAGATGCAGAGAATTATCGTGAGGCCATGTCCGCAAGCTTTGAGGTATTAAGTTGGATTTCCATGGCCCTTGCCTTTTTTAGCTTTATCGTAGCGGCCTTTTTTATTGAGGCGATCCCGGAAAATATTCAGACCCCAAAGAGATCTTCACCGCAAAGCCGCACTGGCGTCAGGCGGGTTTTTGGGGCATCTGTCGATGATGAGTAAGGGCGCGGGGGCTTATACGGCCATGAAAAGATAAGCTGTACTGGTCGTAAGGCCGATGACACTCCCCACCGCCACCATGGCCGCTGTGCGCCGCTCTAGGGTGCCATAGGTGGCCGCAAGCACGACGGAGGAGACCGCCGGGGGCAAACAAGTGAAAAAGGCAATGGTGGCCGTTAAGGTCGCACTCCCCGTAAAGCTATAGGTCACCCCGGCGGCTAAAAGCGGGAAGAAAAATAGCTTTAAAGGAAGCAGGCTGATCAATAAACGCCAGGGCATTTTTTCTTGAGCGCGGGGGAGGATGACCAAATAAAGCCCTAATACAAAGAGACCTAAAGGGGAGGCAATGCCGCCAAAAAGGGCAAGGGGTTCTGCCACTAAAGGGGGCAGCTGAAGATCGAAAAGAACCAGAAGTCCCCCCAAAAAAGCGGCGATGATAATTGGATTTCTCGCCACACGGATCATCGCGTTGAAAACCGTTCCCCGTATCTTCAGAAAATCTGTCTTTTTCTTGTCTTCCACTTCTTGCGATTCAGGCCATGTCATTAACACAGCCCCAATGGCAAAAACAAAGAGGGCTTCTAATACCATCAGCATTAAAAAGGCGCGCCCCCACCCTGGGATGGCTAAGGCAATAGGCAGCCCGAGAAAGACGGCATTGCCGCAAATGGTGGTAAAAACCGCAGCGCCACTCTCACGAATAGAGAGATGACAAAAGCGTCGGGCGATCCAAAAGGCAAAACTGGCGGTGATGGCAAGGGCGATGAGATAGCCCGCCGCCAGCCCAATATATTCAGGCCCCGGTATTTCATTTTGCCGCATGAAGTTAAAGACAGCGAGCGGCATGGCCACGGTGAAAATAAACCGGGAGAACCGCCGGGCATCCTCCTCTGTGAAGATATTTGCCAGGGCGGTAATAACGCCGATCAGCACAGCGCCAAAAAGGGAGCTTAGCAAAAGGACAAGGGACGGAAAAGAAGATGTCATTCCAGGCCCTCTGCCCTCGAATGAGGAAGGGGGCAAGGATTTTGTTTACTTTATTTTATGAGAATGTTTTAAGTGAGTTTTCGACTATGCTATATAAAATCTCTAAATCTGATATGTGTGTGGAAATTTAGGAAGCATACCCCATAAGGAAAAGATATATCATTTGCGCTTTTCTAAGAGAGCCCATATGAGAAAAGCGATTTTATGTTTTTTCTGTAGGCTATCAAAACCATCCATCGCATCTTTCACCTGACCTAAAAGGGTTGTTGCGTCTATTTTTGATATTCGCCTATATGTATTATAATCGGCTTGTATTCTTAATTCTTGTGCTGTGTATAATGCATTGCAAAATTCCACAATTTCTCGTGGAAACTCTAACTTAGGATTTTGTGCCTCAATGCATCTTTTCGCAAGAGACTTGTGATCAATAGATCGTTGCAAATGTTCTTTTGCGCGTTTGAGATAATTTTTATTCGCATTACCAGTCAGCAAGTCGCCACCAGCACAACAAACATGTTGAAATATCGCATAGTAAGATGTGCTCACGGCTCGTGATATATGTGAATCAGTAAGATTTTTTACAGCTAATAAATCTTGGGATACTTGAAGTAGATCTCTACTCGCTAATGACATTTATTGTGCACTCAATGAATTATCAGCAAGAGTATAACTAAACAGAGGAAAACTGTTATTGCCTAGCTCAAACAGTTTTTCACGTGTTGCATAAGTAAGAGCGTTTGCTTTTTGAGGCTTAAAGGTGCGCTTAACGATGACCTCAATACGAATAACTGGGTCACCTTCTGAGTCGGTAGTAAACTCAAAACTTTGGACCTTGGCGGTATTGTTTTTAAAAACCTCTTTAACAATGCTGTTAAGTAGCTTGAAAAGCTCTTTATCTATCTCTTCAGTACTTTGCATTATTTGCCACCATCAGAAAAAGTATTTCAATGTATTATTGCCTTACAGTTAAAGAGAATCATGCATGTCTCTGATAGAGATATCAACAAGAATCAATAAAATTCCATGGTTTGTTACTTATAATTTTGTTTTTAAGATCAAAGTATAAATTGATGGAAGAAACGCGTTAACCGAGGGGCCTTAATTCGGGGGCTGGGGGGCGAGTTAATCCGAACTCAGGGTCCTCCCCTCGATCAACATTTATATCTCTTGGAGAGAGACTTAGGCCAAGGGGTGCCGAGATTAAGGCTATTTTGAGGTGGTTTCGAAAGGTTGAGGCGGCATCAACGTTTGAGGTATTGGACAAGGCTATCCGATCCCCCTATTTTGAAATAATGGATATCTCGACCTCGGCCAAACAGCATAAGAAACAGCCCGACCCCGTTCATTTCTCCCGGCAAGAATTAGATGTGATCCTCAACCTCTATGGGGCGTTTGTCGCAGCGGGGGATTGGAAAGACTATGCCATCGATAGCCTCAGCGATCGGGCGGTTTTTAGTATATTCCGCCGCGCGACGGAGGCTCCGCTTTACCGGATCGAAAAGCAGCCCAAGCTTCGGCAAAAGCAGGGGGCCTATAGCGTTATTGCCATGGGGGGCCAGGTCCTCAAACGGGGTCAAGATTTACGGTCGGTCTTGCGGGTGTTTGATCGACAAAAACTTAAACTGATCAAATAAAAAACCCCTCTGTCCTTTCTCAGAACAGAGGGGCCTATTTTAAATCGGCTTGATTTTACTCTCGCGCGAGACCGAGCAAATTCAAGATATGAATGAACAAGGTCACGAAGGTGCCATAAAGGGCAAAGGCACCAAAGATAGACGCCCGTGTATTTTGCTCACCGGCCCCTTCCACATACATGTTTTTGATCATCTGTGTTTCAAACGCGGTGACCGCTGAGAAAACAAGGACCACAAGACCTGAGGTGATAAAGCTCAACAGAGCTGACCCGAGGAAAATATTCACCACAATCGCGATGAGAAGACCGATGGAGGCCATGAATAAGAACTTACCCCATCCAGAGAGGTCTTTTTTCGTGGTATATCCATAAAGGCTCATGGACGCGAACACAGAGGCGGTGATGAAGAAAGCCTTATAAACTTCATTGGCAAGACCGCCGCCCACAAAAAGAGCGACCATCGGCCCGATAAGAAGTCCCCAAAGCGCCACATAGGCCCAATAGACCCCATGGGCGACGCCAAGGCTGCCCGACATCATTAGACGGGGCCCAAGAAACCCGATGGCCAAAAGCGCAATAAAGGGAATAAACCGAAGACCAACGGCGAATTCCAAGGCAGCCTGGTTGGTGACGAAGAAAAAGGCAATCAGGGCGGTGGCGGCAATCCCCATTGCCATATAGTTGTAAACGCCCAGCATATATTTGCGTAGGCCTTCATCAAAGGCGACCCCTGACAGAGTCGTTCCTTGACTGTCATAGGTTCGTTTGGTTTCAGACATATAGCTCTCCAAAAAACTAAATATTCCCATTTTTAAGCGGGAGCTGATTGATTTCGACCCTAATGTAGACATTGCAGGTCAAGGTTCAATAAGATCTATCACGAAGTTCCATTGGAATTCATGGGATTTTCGTAATGTTTCTGACACCATCTCTTATTCCATAAAAAACAGTAAAGATAGGCAGGTCGAAAGGTCGCGAAAGGTTTAAGGGAGAATATTTCCCTTTTGGGAGGGTTTTTCAAAAAAGGGCTCACACTTTATCAATTGGCTCCTTATGAAGCCCTATGACATTCACTTTTTTTATTTGTGCTGCTCTTAGTGCCGCCTCCTCTTTTGAGGACACAATTGTCGTCACGGCGTCACGATCACCCAGCCTTTTGGCAGAAGAGCCCTTATCGGTGAGCGTGGTGGACCAGGGGGCGGCAAGCTTCACCCTTGCACATCATCCCGCTGAGCTTTTGGCCAGCGTGCCTGGGGCGCTGATCCAGGCGGGTTCTGGTCAAGAGCATCTCACCGCCTTACGCTCCCCTGTGCTCACCGGCGGGGCGGGGGCGGGGTCGTTTTTATATCTTCAAGATGGGGTGCCTTTGCGCAGTTCAGGCTTTGCGAATGTTAATGGCTTGTTTGATGCGCAGACGGAGGGGTTTGATCGGATTGAGGTGGTGCGTGGCCCCGGTGAGGTCACCTATGGCTCGAACGCCCTCCACGGGGCGATTAACGTCATCTCCCCAGACCCTTTGCAGGCAGAGGGAGGGTCATTAGCAGTCGATGCAGGGGCCTTTGATCGTTATCGGTTGATGGCGACCCAAGGGGGCGGCGGGTTTTATGGTCAATTCTCCGCTTATAAAGACGGCGGCTATCGCGCGACCTCTGGGGTGGATCAGATCAAGGGCCAGTTGGCCCATGGCGCTCTACGAGGGCAGACAACCCTCCGCAGTCGTCTTTCTTTTCATCAGTTAGAACAGGAAACCGCAGGCTTTGTCCCTGGTGATGACGCCTTTGAAAGTGAGGATTTGCGCCGATCAAATCCAAATCCCGATGCGTTTCGCAATGTCAAGCATCTCCTTTTTTCAAGTGAGGTGAAATCCCCACTTGCCGGCGGGAATATAACCATCATCCCTTACATTCTGTGGACAGACATGGAATTTTTGATGCATTTTCTCCCCTCCCAAGCGTTAGAGGAAAATCGTCATGCTGCAGGGGGGCTCCTAAGTTCTTTTGAAAAGGAGATGGGGGCAACCCAGCTGTTGATTGGCGGTGATATTGAAATAGCAAAAGGCGCATTATCGGAGATCCAAGAGATCCCTGATATTTTTTCCTTCACCCAAGGGGTGCATTATGATTATGAGGTTTCAAGCAAAAGCGTTGCCCCTTTTGTTCGCCTGCGCCATCAACTGACACGGCGTTTATCTGTACAAGGTGGAGTGAGGCTGACCTATACCGATTATCGTTACGAAAATAAAACCGATGACGGTGTTGTGGGGCGTTTTCTTCGTTTGCCAGACCGGCGCGACGATTTTGCGGTCTTCACTTGGAAGGGGGCTGCTCTCTATGCGGTGAATGATCGATTGTCGGTCAGGGCCAGCCTGGCCCGTGGGGGGCGGCCGCCCCAAACCACGGACCTTTATCGATTGCAGCGCAATCAAACCATTGAGGGGATTGAACCTGAAACCCTTGATATGGCGGAGATAGGGGTGCGATATCAGCACCCGCAATTTTCTGCTGACATTGTTGCCTTTCAGGGCCAAAAGGAAAATTTTCTTTTCCGGGATGCCGATGGATTTACCGTGGATGATGGCGTCACCACCCATCAGGGGGTGGAGGTGAGCACCCGCTGGTCCCCTTCCCCGCGCTGGCAGGTTTATGGGAACGGCACATGGGCCCAGCACGAATATGACTTTACCCGTATTGTGGGGCGGGCGTCTGAAATTATTCTGCCTGGGAATGAAGTGGACACCGCCCCCTCGACCCTTGGCCAAGTGGGAGTGGTCTTTACCCCTTCGCTAAAATGGCGATCAGAACTGGTGCTTACCCATGTGGGTGCGTATTTTACCGATGCGGCCAATGAAAATAGCTATCCTGGTCATGAGGTATTGGACCTGCGGCTTGGATATCAGCTCTCGGATAGATGGCAGCTCGCAGCGGCGATAAAGAACCTCACCGATGAGCGTTATGCGACCCGCGCTGATTTTGCCTTTGGCAATGAACGCTATTTCCCAGGGGAAGAACGGCATGTGACAGCTAGTTTGAGGACGAATTGGTAATACCAATTCAATGAGGGTAAGTAAAATTGCTCATCGGTTCTCGATCATCCCGGTCTTCTCCTTTACGGCCGAAACCGGGATGACAATATTCATATACGGCCGAAACCGGGATGACAATATTCATACGCCCAATTCTTTTTCCCAAAATTGCAGCTGGCGCTTCACCGCGTCGGGGTTGGTACTGCCGTCACTTTTCTTCGCGCGGATGGAGGCAAGGGGGGAGAGGCCAGATAACATATCCTGGGTAATATGGGGGCTGATCTTTTTAGCTTCTGCTAAAGGGGTCTCATGCAACATGATCCCCGCCTGTTCACAATGGGCCACAAGCCCCCCGACAATGTGATGCGCCTCCCGGAAGGGGACGCCCGCCATGGCCAGCTGGTCCGCAAGATCCGTTGCGGTGGAAAAGCCGCGGGCCGCATCCCGCGCCATGGCCTCTGGCACAGGCACTGTGGAGTTAATCATCCGGGTGAGGATGTCTAAAGATTGCTCAAGCTCATCTAACGCTTCCATCAATGGC
Organism: Pseudomonadota bacterium; assembly: GCA_039026195.1. Taxonomy (GTDB): domain Bacteria; phylum Pseudomonadota; class Alphaproteobacteria; order Caulobacterales; family Parvularculaceae; genus Parvularcula. The sequence goes on from JBCCMT010000062.1 coordinate 7,514, forward strand.
TTCTTCGTGTCTTGCAAATCCTTGGAATAGGCAAGCGGGAGTCCTTTCGTACATAAGGTCAGCGCCGTAAACGCTCCGGCGATGGCCCCCACCTTAGCGCGAAGGAGCTCTGCTGCGTCAGGATTACGCTTTTGCGGCATAATGGAGGAGCCGGTGGAATAGTCATCCCCCACCTTCACATAGCCAAATTGCGGGGTCGCGTAGATGACAATTTCCTCTGCATAGCGAGAAATATGGGTGGCGCAAAGGCTGGCGGTGGCCACGGCATCGAGCGCAAAATCACGGGCGGAAACGGCATCCAGGGCGTTACGGCAAGGCCGCTCAAACCCCAACCCTTTCGCGGTGGAGAGCCGGTCAATGGGGTGGGGCGTGCCGGCGAGGGCCGCAGAGCCAAGGGGGCTTTCATTCATCAGGTGACGGGCATGGGCCAGGCGGCTTTTGTCTCGCTCAAACATTTCCACATAAGCGAGGCAATAAAAGGCGTAAGAAATGGGTTGCGCGATTTGCAAATGGGTGAAGCCCGGCATAATCGTTTCTTCATGACCCTTGGCTTGGTGAAGATAGGCTTTTTGGAGCTCCGTTAGCTGTGTGATGATCCGGTCAAGTTGTGTCCGGGTATACAGACGAATATCCGTCGCCACTTGGTCATTCCGTGAACGGCCTGTATGCAATTTTCCGGCGGCCTCCCCCACAATCTCCCGCAGGCGGCTTTCCACATTCATATGCACATCTTCTAAGGCGATGTCCCAGTTGAACTGCCCGCTTTGAATCTCCCCCCGCACAACCTCAAGACCCTTCGCGATAGCGGCGGCTTCGTCTGCAGTTAAAATGCCCTGCTCTCCTAACATGGCGGCATGGGCGAGGGAGCCATCAACATCTTGCATGGCTAGGCGTTTGTCCTCCTCAATGGAGGTGTTGAATTCCTCCATGGCTTGGGCGGGACCTTTCTCAAAACGCCCCCCCCACATGGCGGAGGTCGCTTTTTCCTGACGGTCAGTGGGGTCATGGGCCATGGGGGGTCTCCGGGCATCGCGTAAGGGGTCAAGTTGCCCGCCTCTGGCATGAATACCGAAACTTGTCGAGTTGGTTAGTGTTGAAGATATCGCCACCGCCAGAGATGGGCTGTGGAGAGCAACACTGCACCCGCCACCGTCAGTGGTTTTTCAATATCATGAAAGGCTTCCACAAAGGCGCCTGCTAGGAGGAGGGTTACTCCTAAGGCCGCCCCGATCGTAAACGCGCCCCTTAAGGGCAAACCATCACTGCGTAAAATCGCAAAAAGAGAAAGGGGCAATGCCATGAGGGCCAAAATTTTGTGTATCCATTCGGCCTCCGCCAACACAGCGATGGCTGAAAAGGATGTCGCCACAAGAGGAAGGGCAAGGCAGTGGATTAAGCATAACCAGGCCATGCCCATGGCTGTGGCATCTAGGGGAGCATTTTTAGGAGAAATATGTGTCATAGACCTTGGATGTTGCCCTGTTGAGATAAAAAATGAGATAAAAACGAAGAAAGGCTAGCAGCCCCTAACATCAAATAGGAAACGCCTAAGTCCCAGAGGCGCCCAAGGCAAGCCCGATCCCCCCTCCATACACGCATAAAGGGCATAAATC
>JBCCMT010000063.1:0-9111 GCA_039026195.1 Pseudomonadota bacterium
CTTATTTGTTGTAGAATTGTTGAAATGGTAATGGCACGCGGATCAATAAACCGGTCGATCCCAACACTTTCACTTAGCGGGCCATATTCTGATTGATTAATTAAGATATTGGTCCGGCGGGCCCCCTCCCGCTTGGCAATAATCGCAGATAGAAGATTGGCCTCATCACTATTGGTCAACGCCACCACTGTCTCCGCATCAGCCACCCCAGCTTCACGCAAAATATCTCTGTCCAAGCCGCTCCCGTTTAAAACAATTGTCCGTTCCAATCGTTCTGCCACACTGGCGGCCCGGTCTGCTTTTTGTTCAATCAGACGAATTTTTGCCTTGCCTAATTTTTCTAAGGATCGAGCGACTGCAAAACCGATATTTCCCCCACCCACAAGGATAATCCGGCGCGCTTGGGTTTGGCTTTTTCCCAAAATAGAAATCGCGCGATCCACCCGGTTTCGATCACAGACAAAGTAAATTTTATCGCCTGACTGTAGCTGGTCATCCCCGGTGGCACGGAAAAACCGCTCCCCTCGCTGGACCCCTAAAATCGTAATCTGAAGATCGGGAAAAAGCTCTCTTATTTGCCGCAAAGGGGCATCTAGAACAGGGCAATCTTCGCTTAAGTTTAACCCCACCGCCCAAATCCGACCATCGGCAAAACTTTTGATATCAAAGGCCGCTGGGGTTGTAAGACGTTGAAGGACGGCTTCGGCCACCTCCCGCTCCGGCGAAATAATAACATCGATGGGGATATTATCGCGACTAAAAACGTCTGCATAGCGCGTATCAAGATAACTTTGCGCTCGTATACGAGCAATTTTTGTGGGGATACCGAATAAAGAATGGGCGATTTGGCAAGATACGATATTGACTTCGTCTGATGCTGTCACCGCGACGATCATATCGGTGTCGGTGGCCCCCGCCTCACTCAAGATCTCAGGGAAAGAACCAGAGCCAACAACCCCGCGCACATCCAACCGCTCGGTCACCGTGCGGACCAGTTTTGCCGACCGGTCAATAACCGTGACATTCGCTTTTTCTTCGGCCAATCGGGCAGCGATCCCATATCCAACCCGGCCAGCCCCGCAAACGATGACGCGCATAATTACGTTTATCCTTTCAGCATAGCTGAAGATGCGGCTTTTGCGCCTCTCCTCTCCATTTGTCACCCATCAGTGGAAAGGGAAGCTGAAAAAGGAAAGAAAAGCAGGATTTCTTCAATAAAAAGCGTATATGATGGGGCAGTTTATGGAAAAACCCCATGATATAACAGCATCCCTGTCCCAGATAGGTAAAGGAGAGACGTGAAAACAGCTCTTGTTCTTTCGGGTGGCGGGGCCCGCGGGGCCTATCAAGTGGGTGTTTTAAAGGCCTTATGCAAAGCACTGCCAGCGCCATCGACACCCTTTTCCATCATAACGGGGGTCTCCGTCGGGGCACTCAACGCCGCTGTCTTGGCCTCTGAGGCCCAAGATTTCCACAAGGGTGTGGAAAAGTTAGAGACGATATGGCGGGGGCTACATTGCGACAGTGTCTACCGAACGGACAGTCTGGCCATGGCCACCCAGTTGAGCCGATGGGCGTTGGCCGGATTTTTTGGCTGGGCAGGGGCCACCCCGCCCCGTAGTCTTTTGGACAATAGCCCCCTTCGAACGCTTTTAGAAAAAAACGTTCATTTTGAACAGGTAAACCACCATATTGAGACAGGTGTTTTAGAGGCCATTGCCATCACCGCCTCTTCTTATGACACGAACCAAGCGGTCACCTTTTATAACAGTACCCACGGGATCAAACCTTGGACGAGGGCCAGGCGTATAAGCGCTAGCCAAGCCATCACCGCGCAACATGTTATGGCTTCCTCTGCTCTCCCGCTCGTGTTTCCCGCCATTCCCATTGATGGGGCCTATTATGGGGATGGGGCGTTGCGGGAGAATGCGCCGCTGTCAGCCGCTATTCATTTGGGATGTGATCAAATTTTAACGATTGGCGCACGGGATATAAAAATTGATCTCCATGAAGATGATAAAAAACAAGACTATCCCAGTGTGGGGGATCTCGCGGGGCAGATGCTCGACATTGTTTTTAACGATGACGCTGATGCGGATAGAGAACGTTTGTTACGCATTAACCAGACCCTTGCCCTTATCCCCACCGCAAAGCGCATTGAAATGGGATTGCGGCCTATTGATTTATTTTCGGTCCATCCCACCGCTGATATTCGTCAGTTAGCGGGGCAATATGCCGAAGACCTCCCCACCAGTGTAAGACTTCTCCTCAGAGTGCTTGGGGCTTTTAAACCTCCTTGGGTCCTGCCCAGCTATCTTGCCTTTGAACCTGGATATATCAGTGCCTTGATTGATTTGGGGGAAAAGGATGGGGCAAACCAAGCTCAGCTTTTTGTTCAGACCCTGACCAACACGCCGAGCCCTTCTTTTCAGGCGAATGTTTCTAGATAATCATATTCATATCAGTTGTCGTCATTCCTTTTGAAAAAGGAATTTTTACGCCCCTTTAGAGCATTTCGCGTTCCTTCGGGATCGCTCAATGGCTCTAGGTTCTTGTTTTGTCGCGCATCTTTTGCGGATAACCGCACACACCCCGTATCAGGTACGGGGCAGGCTTTATCCGCGATGCGCTCTAATCCTCGAAAGGGTCTTTCACCAAAATAACGTCTTCCCGTTCAGGAGAGGTGGAAACCAACGCCACAGGACATTCAATCATTTCTTCAATACGCCGAACATATTTTGCCGCCTCCGCCGGAAGGTCCGCCCAAGATCGGGCGCCCACGGTGGATTGGGACCAGCCGGGCATGGTTTCATAAATAGGTTCTGCCGCCGCTTGAAGATCTTCACCTGCCGGCAAATAATCCACATGCTCACCGTTAATTTTATACCCGGTACAAACCTTTAATTCCTCAAACCCATCAAGCACGTCTAATTTGGTCAAGGCAATCCCGCTCACCCCAGAGAGGCGTAAGGATTGTCGGACAAGGGCTGCATCAAACCATCCGCAACGGCGTTGACGCCCGGTGACGGTCCCAAATTCATGCCCTTGCTCTCCCAGCCGTTGGCCGATGGCGTCACTCAATTCCGTAGGGAATGGGCCAGAGCCGACCCGGGTGGTATATGCCTTCACAATGCCGAGGACATATCCCACACTGGCAGGCCCGACCCCTGTACCGGCGGCCGCTTGCCCCGTCACCGTGTTAGAGGAGGTCACGAAAGGATAGGTGCCATGGTCCACATCCAGAAGGACCCCTTGCGCACCCTCAAACAAGACACGCTTTCCGGACTTTCGCGCATCGTCTAGCAATCGCCAAACCGGGGTGGCATGGGGCAGAACCGCCTCAGCCACATCCGTCAGCGCGGTCACGATGTCGTCTTTGTTTAAGGCAGGCTCCCCAAAGCCTGCCCGTAGGGCATTATGATGGGCCAAAAGGCGATCTACTTTTTCTGGCAGCGTGGCAGGATCCCGCAAATCGCACACCCGAATGGCGCGCCGTCCCACTTTGTCTTCGTAAGCAGGGCCAATCCCCCGCTTTGTGGTGCCGATTTTACCGTCCCCCGCTGCCCCCTCTCGCATGGCATCTAATTCCCCATGAAGGGGAAGGATAAGACAAGCATTTTCAGCAATGGCAAGGTTGACGGTGCTGATATGCACCCCTTGCGCCCGCAGACGTTTGACCTCTTCCCGAAAGGCCCAAGGGTCAATCACCACCCCATTGCCAATGATGGAAAGCTTGCCGCCCCGCACAATCCCCGACGGCAGAAGCGACAGCTTATAAACTTCCCCATCCACCACGAGGGTGTGCCCAGCATTATGGCCCCCTTGGAAGCGGGCCACCACATCAGCCCGGGCCGAAAGCCAATCTACAATTTTCCCTTTACCCTCATCCCCCCACTGGGCACCAATGACTGCAACATTTGCCATGCTGATTCTTTCTCTTTTAGTCAGCGCAAACATAGAGCCCTTCACGCAAGGCGCAAGGGATCAGATCGAAGCACGCCATTAAAATTTAAGGGCCAGAACCTCTTGCACCAAGGGAAGGCCTCTGATCTTTTCCGCAAGGCGGTCACCAATAGGCTGATCTGTTGCCACAAGCGCAATGGCTTCTCCCTTTTCTTCAGATCGGCCAAGGTGAAAGGTGGCGATGTTGATATCAGCGCCGCTTAAAAGATGGCCTAGATTTCCGATCAACCCAGGTTGGTCAAGGTTCCGTACAAATATCATATGGGGGGTGAAATTCGCCTCCAGCCGGATATCGCCAATTCTGACAATGCGCGGCTCTCCCCCAAACAAAGCTCCCACAAATGTCATTTCGCCTTTGTTGGACGTCAGAGTTACGCGGATGGTTGCGTCATAATTCGGAGAGGTGGCCGTCATCGCCTCCGTCACCACAATCCCGCGTTTATCGGCGATCGCCTTTGCATTGACCAAGTTCACATCAGAGAGCCCGGGGCGCAACACACCCGCCACAAGGGCAGCCGTTAATGGGGCGATATTCAAATCGCTCACCGTCCCCGCATAATGCACATCAATGGCGGTAAGCCCGCTTTCCGCTGCCTGGCCCGCAAGGGCGCCTAATTGTTCCGCCAAGTGAATAAAAGGTTTGAGGCGCGGCGCCTCCTCCGCCGTGACAGAGGGCATATTCAGGGCATTGCTGACCGCCCCTAGCAAGAGATAGTCTGCAATTTGCTCAGCGATTTGTACCGCCACTTTTTCTTGGGCCTCCGCGGTAGCAGCGCCTAAATGGGGGGTACAAATTATATTTTCATGACCGAAGAGGGGGTTTTCCGTTGCAGGTTCCTGCGCAAACACATCAAGCGCTGCACCGGCCACATGGCCGTTATCTAAAGCCTCTAACAAAGCCTCTTCATCGATTAAGCCCCCCCTGGCACAATTGATGATCCGAACGCCTTGTTTGGTTTTGGCAAGAGCCGTTTTAGAGAGGATATTCCGCGTTTTGTCATTAAGCGGGGTATGCAAGCTAATGATATCTGCGCGCCCGAGCAGACTATCAAGGTCCATCGCCTCCACCCCCAGCGCCATGGCACGCTCTTCGGTGAGGAAGGGATCGTAAGCGATCACTTTCATCTTTAGTCCTTGGGCACGGTCCGCCACAATGGCCCCGATATTACCGCAGCCAATAAGACCTAAGGTTTTTCCATAAAGCTCTTGCCCCAAGAAGCGAGATTTCTCCCACTTGCCCGCTTGGGTGGATTGATCCGCCTGCGGCAATTGCCGAGCAAGGGCGAACATCATCGCAATGGCGTGTTCCGCCGTGGTGATACTATTGCCAAAGGGGGTGTTCATCACCGCCACCCCCGCCGCTGTGGCCGCGGGGATATCCACATTATCAACCCCGATGCCAGCGCGACCCACCACTTTTAAGTTTTCAGCCCTTTCAATGATATCACTTGTTACCTTTGTGGCAGAGCGAATAGCTAACCCATCATAATCTTGGATCATACTGGCAAGCTTTTCAGGATCCTTCCCCAGTTCAGGTGCAAAGGTAACATCAATGCCCCTTGCCTCTAAAATATGAGCAGCATCTTGGCTGAGTTTATCGGAAATCAGTACACGGGGCATAGGTCACCTATTTGTTCAACGGAATATATCTTCTTAAAGAGTAGAAATTTCAGTATGGAAGACCCAGTCCAGCCACGGGGTAAGGTGCTGGAGGTCAGATGCCTCAACCGTGGCCCCACACCAGATGCGAAGACCCGGGGGGGCGTCACGATAGCCATTAAAGTCATGGCCCACGTCAGCATCGCTAAGGCGTTTTTCCATTTGCTTTGTGAAATTCCGCTGCGCTTCCTCCGACAAGGCCTGGAAGCGGTTATCCACAATAGAGAGGCAGACGGAGGTATTTGATCGGGTTTTTTTATCTTGAGCTAAGAAGTCTACCCAAGGCGTGTTGGCGACCCATTTTTCCAAAACGCTTAGATTTTCATCAGCCCGCGCCTTTAAACCGTCAAGCCCCCCCAAACCAATCGCCCAGTTGAGGGCATCGATGTAATCTTCCACGCATAACATAGAGGGGGTGTTGATAGTCGCCCCTTTGAAAATGCCATCAATCAGTTTCCCCCCCTTGGTCAGTCTAAAAATTTTCGGCAGGGGCCAAGGGGGCGTATAGCTTTCTAATCTTTCCACCGCGCGGGGGCTTAAAATCAGCATACCATGTTGTGCTTCCCCGCCTAATACTTTTTGCCATGAATAGGTGGTCACATCTAGCTTTTGCCAGGGCAGATCTTGAGCAAAAGCAGAAGAGGTGGCATCGCAAATTGTCAATCCTTCCCGGGCGTCTGAGATCCAATCCCCGTTCGGCACCCGCACGCCGGAGGTGGTGCCATTCCAGGTGAACACAACATCATGGGACGGATGGACTTCTAAGAGGTCCGGCAATTCGCCATAAGGGGCGGTGAGTACAGTAGGGTCAATTTTTAATTGCTTGACGGCATCTGTCACCCAACCCTGGCCAAAACTTTCCCATGCCAGCAAGGTCACATCCCTCACACCGAGGAGGTTCCACATGGCCATTTCCACCGCGCCGGTGTCAGAGGCAGGAACAATGCCGAGGAGATAATCCGATGGTACCGCCAAGATATCGCGTGTCTTATCCAGCGCCTCTTGCAATCGCGCCTTCCCTACAGCGGCACGGTGAGACCGACCAAGGGTATCCGTTCCCAAAGCGGAAGCTGACCAGCCGGGGCGCTTTGCGCACGGACCAGAGGAGAAATAAGGTCGATGGGGCTTTTGCTTAGGCATATCCATGGCGCAACTCACTGACGGGTTAAAAGGCTGTTTCATATCTCCTATGGCACGCACTGAGACCGCGCAATACTTTTGCTAAAATTTAGCAAAAGTATGTTGAGTGTGGATAATTACTCCTATATGACTGAGAAAATTGAAAAATTTCAAATAAAAAGCGCCCGCATCAAACTGGGCGCTTTAGTAATTTATTTTTGGATTTGGGCGTCAACACCACTTCGCTGATGCCAAAAGCGAGCCCCCTATTGGCATAGATCCCCGGTTGTAAAGTCTAAAGGCGCAAGGGTAGCAGTAAACTCGCCTTTGGGAAGGTCTTCTGCATCCGCCGTGAGAAAGGTACGAATAATATCATAGCCAGGATTATTCTCCTCCCACAGATCATAGGCCACCACATGGGTCCCTCCCCGTACCGTTAAAAGGGCCCCATTTTCGAGGTAGGGAAGCTGCTCCACCGCATTCTCATAGGGTGTCGAAAAATCAATATCACCTTGCACCATCAGAATGGGCACATCAATCGATTTGAATGCACGGAAATCATCGGAAACTTTTTTCGTCTCCGTGATGTTTCGAGTGGCCCTATAGGTCGCATTCAACTCCCCCACCAGGGCTGTCTTTGCCTCTTGCTTTAGTTTTCTGTCCCGCTCTTTTGAAATGCCCAAGCTATTATCAATCAGGGCCCAAATCATGTGAGCATTGTTAGGACTGCGGGATGCCAAAATCGCTTTGGCAAGATTGTCATATTCGCCCCGTTCCACCTCAGCGACAAGTTTTGGGATGGCCGCGCTGCGGGACCTTAAATACCCCTCTCCGGTTTCAAGCCCTTTAATCATATTTATAAAGGCATCGCCTGTAACCAAGACAGAGCTTTGCTCACCATCCTCATTCACAACGGTCACTGATTTTGGATTTTTATTCAGTTTTTCTTTCGAGCGTTTAACGGAAGCCAAAAACCCCCCTTCAGGTTTCATACACTGTGCCGCAGGCGAATTATCCGCCTCTGACAAAACCCGCGCCACCGCCAAATCAAGATAAGCAGGGCTATCATAAGCGTGGTCTAAAGGCTCCACACCGAATAATACCGCTCTGTCCACATGGGCGGGATAGGTAGCGATATAGGAGAATGACCATTGCGAACCAAAACTCAGTGTATAAAAGGCTATTTTTTCATATCCTAAAACCTGTCTTACCGCATCTACATCATCCACAAGATGCTTTATGTCGTACCCAGCTAAATCATTGCCTTTAGACGTATAATGTGTTTGGGCTTCTAGAATCGCTTTCGCCGTTATATCTGCTTCGTTTTGGGTCGGCGTTGTTGTGGATAGGGAGCGTTGGGGGATATGAACATTTAGCGCTGTGGAAAGGGGTACATTCAAGTTCCCCCGCTGGTTCACAAAAACCACATCTCGCTTCCCGCCGCTCACCTCCAATATCATTTTAAACCAATTATTCGATAACGGATCTTCATCACTATTTGAGGCAGAAAAATGCCCGCCCGGCCCCCCGGGCATATAGAATTGAGGGGGCAATGTTGGGTTTTCCGCCTTTACACGGACAAAATGAACAGGGATTTTTCGGCTATTCTCCACGTTCCGGTTCTCTGGAACCCACATCAGCCCCTCTTCCGCGGCCACACGCTCCCCATTTTCATAGACGATATCCCGCTCAACCATTTGGGTCATCGGCAGTTCAGCCATCCTTGGATGCGCCATGGTTGCCATCGGTAAAGACGCGAACGCCAGAGAAGCCAGTAAAAGATAAGGTTTGAAGAGGGATTTGGGAGATGAGATCACAAGCAAGGCTCCAAACTGTTTTAAGGAGAAAACAGCTTATCACCTGTTCCAAAAATCACAACATCAAGATATATGCCTATGATGTTGAGGTTCAAGCTTCGCTATTTACCTACAGATATACCTAATCCTGTGGTAAGAAGTTTGACCACTTCATTGGTTTCCGCTTCATCATATTTCTCATTGGTAAGCCTAAGAAGAACAATAACCAGGTCCTGACTTGGCACAATAAAGGCATAATTTTCAGAAAACCCGAGCGGAAAATAGGCATCTTTTGGCAAAGTTGGGAAAGCCCCTCGCCCATTTAACCAGTGGGTCGCGCCGTAATAATATTTATGCTCTTGAACGTCTTTATACTCACCTTTTGACCAGACAGGTGCTGGCTGACCCGAAGCTTCCACAAAAGCTTTGGAAACGATTTGCTCGCCTTCCCATATGCCTTTATTCAGGTGCAAAAGGCCATAGCGGGCCCAGTCTCGCGCTGTCCCATAATCGAATCCCGTGAGATGAAAATTACCATAGGTATCAACATCTGACACCATACCGCCCATACCAA
>JBCCMT010000064.1:0-9098 GCA_039026195.1 Pseudomonadota bacterium
CAAAGAAGGTATGAATGATCATGGTACAGTCTTTTTCCTATGGCTATGATGCGTTGCGCGTGTTTGCCACAGACGTTTTGAAGAAAGCAGGACTGCCAGAGGATCGCGCATTTGCTGGCGCCACCACCTTACTTGAGGCTGATCTTTTAGGGTTCCCCACCCATGGGATGCAGCGGTTATCTTCAAATGTAAAATGGCTACAAACTGGACAATCCCGCGCAAATGGTGAGCCGATTGTGATTGCGGATAAGGCCGCTATCTTTAATTGGGATGCGAACTTTCTGCCTGGCATATGGCTTGTGCGTATGGCGGTAAAAGAGGCCATCACCCGCGCAAAAACCTATGGGGTTGCGACAGCCACCTTACGCCGGTGCCAACATATTGCTTCCCTGGCCGCTTATATGCCCCTTATTCTAGAGGAGGGGATGGTGGGCATGATGATGGTCTCTTCACCTTCAGAAAAAACTGTCTCAGGCCCCACCACACCGCAACCGGCAATATCGAATAACCCCATTGCCTTTGTCGCGCCTGCGGAGCCTTATCCATTTTTATTTGATATGAGCTTGGCCAGCATCACCAATGGGGGGGTCACCCGTGCCTATCAACAGGGGCGTAAACTTCCCTCTGCCACGCTACAAAAAGTGGATGGTACGTTTACCGATAATCCAGCTACCTTTTTTGAAGACCCCCCGTCTACGATTGCCCCCGTGGGGGCCCCTGCGCAAGGGTATAAGGGCTTTGTCCTCTCCTTAATGGTGGAGATGCTTTCGTCAGGGTTGGGAAATTACGGGCGGGGCAATTTGAATGACGACGAGGCCAATGTGGTCTTTTTACAGGTTTTTGATCCTGAAGCTTTTGGTTCGAAAGACGCTTTAATGGAAGAAGTGAAAACCATGCGCGACGCTCTCCAAAAGGTGGATGTAAAAAGAACGCCAGGCGAGCGAAGTTGGCAACAGCGTTTAGACGGTTTGGAAAATGGTGTTCAGCTATCTGAAGATATTGTTGAGCTATTAAAGCCCGTTGCGGAGGAGTTTGGCCTTGTGCTGCCAACCGGTCAGCTCGTAAAATCTTAAAAGCCATGTCGTCCGAGGGAAGGGTTAAGCAGGATTATTCTAGACTTTATGCGCTTGAGATAAGCGCATAATGTGAGCCTTTGGCTGGGGTGGCAGGATTCGAACCTGCGAATGGCGATACCAAAAACCGCTGCCTTACCACTTGGCCACACCCCAAGAGAAAACTGGCTATATCGAAACCCATGGCGACTTGCAATGGTTAGATGACGCCAAGACGTAATCTTTCCCCGTAAAGTTTTATGTGTTCTATTTTTTAGAAGGGATGCTTTCTTTTGCCATAAAAAGGGGAGCGCGTGACCCTAGGGTGCGGTGACCACATGCTTACTCATGGCTTGACCCATGCCCATTTATTCTTTCTTGAATTCCTAAAATGAGTTCTATTTAGAACATAGCTCTTTAGCTATAGAAGGCGCATATTGGGGCTGAGGAAGAGGACTTTATCGATCTCGACCTTAATATTACCAAATCTTTTCAAAGTCGATATAAATGGAATTACAATAGCCTAGAGTAGAATTGGCCATTTATGCTGCGGCGCACACAAGATTATGTCTTTCAATTTCTCATTATTGTCATATCATTGTTTTACATGATCAGAAATTCAAAAATTGCAATCTTGACTGAGTAAGGTTGCGGTGTGATAAGATAACCAAAATGAATCGAAGAAGATTTGTGAACTAGGGTAAAGGATAAGCGCGTTCCGCGCGGAGTGGACTTTCAAAAATTAATAAATAATCATATCGTCGCAAATTCTTCAGTGTGTTATCAATGAAGTTGAAGTGACAATGGTATAAGGCGTGGGACAAACGCTGAGTGATAAAACTGAAAAGTGTCAGTGCTTTTCAAAACAGGTGAGTTTAATTGGCATTGAGCCGTACAAAAACGGAAAAAACATCCGATAGGTGAGCAAATGATGAAAAAAATTGCTTTTATGGGGTCTGTAGCCCTTTTGGCTTTAGGGGGGATGTCCCCCGCCCAGGCGCAGTTCAGCGCTGCGATTAACGAAAGCCAAGCAGCCGCGAATGAGGGGAAAAGATCCCAGCAGCGCATTGATAACCTTGACGATGCCGTTGGGGAATTGCTTGGTGAATATAGTGCGAATCTTCGCCAGCGTGATGTGTCTCTCCGCTATAATGCTGGCCGCGCACGGGAAATTGAAAACCAGCTTGTTCAAATTGAGCAGTTGCAGCAAGACGTTGAAAATATTGAAGGCCTTCAGCGCGCTATTCTTCCGCTTTTAGAAGAAATGCTCGGCCGACTAGAGCAGTTCATTGCAGCGGACACACCGTTTTTATTGAAAGAGCGGAATGACCGGCTGACACGCCTACGCAGTGTGATGTCAGATTCCACACAAACGCCTGCATCGCGCTATGGCTTGATTATGGAGGCGTATCAGATTGAAAATGAATATGGTCGCACCATTGAGAGCTATTCTGATGTGGTCGACAATGGGGGAGAAGACATCGTTGTTGATTTTCTTCGCATAGGCCGTTTGGCGCTCATCTATAAAAACTCAGACGATACAATTCTTCGTATTTACAATCCAGAGGCAGGTCAGTTTGAGGATTTGGATATGAAATATCTTTCTGAGGTTCGCCGCGGTATCCGCATGGCGAATGAGCAAGTTCCGCCAGATCTTTTACAGATCCCCGTAAGAGCCCCGCAAACCGCTGGCCAAGCCCAGTAAGCGCCGGATCAGAAGGATATATATCATGAAGTTTTTTACTTCCCTCAAATCAACTATTCTTATCAGTGCGGCGGTGGCAGCTTCGGCTGTTGGTGTGGCGGCTGCTCAGCAGGTTTCTTTGGACGATGTCTTGCGCGCGGCGCGGGATGAGCGTCGTCAAGCGGCCCAGGAAAATCGAGAGCGTGAAGCCCGGTTCGTCGCCGAGCGTGACCAGCAGCAGCGTAAACTTAATCAAGTGCTTGCAGAGGTTCGCGCGGCGGAAGCCGAATCTGACCGTCTTGACGGTCTTTTCAGAGCCAATGACGATCAAATCGTTGAGTTGACATCTACACTAGAAGAACGCCAGGGCGCATTTGGTGAGCTGTTTGGGGCCGCGCGGTCTGCGGCGGCTGAGCTTGCGTCTCAGGTCGATAATTCCATTATTTCAGGTCAGTATACAGGCCGGGCCGCGGGCTTGCGGGAAACTGCTGCCTCTACGACGCTACCGTCTTTGGAAGAGTTAGAAGAAATCTACCTCATCACCATTGAGGAAATGGTAGGCCAGTCCAAAGTCGCCACCTTCTCTGCCAATGTGATTAATGCTGAGGGCGAATCAACCTCTGCGCAGATGACACGGGTTGGCCCCTTTGTGGCGTTCACCGATGGTGATTATTACACCATGCAGTCCACGGAAAGTGGTCGTTCTTTCCTAAAAGAATTGCCCCGCCAGCCTGAGGGGAATAACGCTGTTTCCAATGCGCGCAGTGTCGAGAGCTTTTCAGGCAGTGGTTACACCGCCGCCACCATTGATCCAACTACAGGTCAACTTCTTGAGCTGATTGTGGAAAGCCCAACTCTCGCTGAGCGTATTGAGCAAGGTAAGTTGGTAGGTAAAGTTATTATTGCAGTTTTCGTTTTAGGCTCAATTATTGGTCTCTACAAACTCTTCACCCTATTCATGACCAACGCTGCGGTGAAGGGTCAGGTTCGTCGGAAAACCGCGTCTCGCGGGAACCCCCTTGGTCGTGTGATGATGGCCTATGACAGCAATACGTCAGCGGATGTGGAGACATTATCTCTCAAACTTGACGATGCGGTGATGCGGGAAATCCCGAAACTTGAAAGCGGCTTGAATTTGATCAAGGTGTTTGCCGCTGTGGCGCCACTTTTAGGTCTCCTCGGGACTGTGACCGGGATGATCATCACCTTCCAGCAGATCACGCTCTTCGGGACAGGGGATCCACAAATCATGGCCGGCGGTATTTCCCAAGCGCTTGTGACGACTGTTCTTGGTCTTGTGGCCGCTATCCCACTGCTTCTTCTTCACGCGTTTGCGAGTGGCTCTGCAAAGTCCGTTACGCAAACCCTAGAGGAACAAGCCGCTGGAATGATTGCTGAGCACGCTGAAAGCCGCGCGTAAGGCGCAGAAGCGAGAGGAGGTCCAACCATGTTGGAAATATTTAATCCTTTGAACGCGATGGATAATATCCAAGCGTTCCTCGTGGCCGGCGGGAATGTGCTTGTGGTGATTATGGTGGTGACCTTCATCATGTGGCTACTGGTGATCGAAAGGCTTCTTTATTTTTCGATGGCCAGTGGTGGGGTCTGCAAAAAAGCCCGATCCATTTGGAGTGAGCGCCAGGATACCCGATCATGGTACGCCACTTCCATTCGCAACAAGCTGATTTCTGAGGTTCGGGAGAGTAGCTATCACAATCTAGGGGGCATTAAGGCTTTTGTGGCTATCCTGCCTCTTTTAGGATTGTTGGGCACCGTGACCGGCATGGTTGAGGTATTCGACGTGATGGCCGCCACAGGGTCTTCTAACGCGAGGCTGATGGCGGGCGGGATCACGAAAGCGACCATCCCCACCATGGCAGGCCTTGTGGCCTCCCTCTCAGGAATTTTGATGCTGAATATTTTAGAGCGTCAGGCCAACAAAAATGTATCAGAAGTCTCTGACAACCTTGTGATTGGATAAGGATTATGCGCAGTCGACGTTTAAGTCATAACGAGGAACCGTCCGACGTTAACGTCACGCCGTTGCTCGATATCGTCTTCATCATGCTGATTTTCTTTATTGTGACAGCAACCTTTGTGTATGAAGATGGGATTAGACCTAATATACCGCAAAAGTCTGAGGATGAGGCCACAAATCCGCCGCCATCCATGCTTTTAACGGTTCGGGAAGATGGCTTTGTCCAGGTGGATGGCCTTCGTCTTGTGGACCCAAAATCTGTGAAGCCGGTGGTGGAAGAGTTTTTGGCCAAGGAATCAAAAGGCGTGGTGATTGTCAGCGCCGCATCTGATGCCTCTATTGATTATACCATGACCACTCTTGATCAAGCGCGTCTTGGCGCTGGGCCTTCCCGGTATGGGAAGATCACCCTCACCATGCAGTCGACAGCACAATAATTGGGAGGGAAGTTAATGATATCCCCCTCCAAAAACATAACACTCATTTCCCTTAAGGGGGCCCTTAAGGGGGGAAGTAAAGAGGTCTATTATGGCTAGACGTTCCCGTCGACCAGCGACATCCGATGCAGAAGAAGATGTGAATGTAACACCGCTTCTCGATATCGTGTTCATTATGTTGATTTTCTTCATCGTGACCTCGACCTTTATTAAAGAGCCTGGTCCTGATCCTATCCGGCCTGAAGTGGCCACCCAAGAGAAACAGCGCAGTGTCGCTATCCTTGTGGCGATCACCGAAGATGATGAGATTTGGATCAATAAAGAACAGTATGATCTTTCAGAGGTGCGCTACCAAGTGCAGCTTCTCCGGAAGGAAACCCCAAGGGGGAATGCGGTGGTTCAAGCTGACAAAGAGGCAAAATCAAAAACCCTCATCGAAGTGCTACAACAAATACAAGACGCTGGCATTGATGATGTCGCCGTTTCAACCATACAAGCGTAGGTAAAGGATCTATTATGGGATCAATTATTCGCAGCGTATTTGGTATTCCTCTCGCCGGGGTTATCGTTATTGCTCTTTTCCTTCTGATGTATGGCCTTATCCGTGTGGACGGCATCATAGAAGTTGATCAAAAGGATCCGCCCAATATTAGTATTGGCCGTCAGATTGATGATACGGACGTCACCAATCAACGCCGCTTTGATCGCCCTAAGATTGATGAGCCTCCCCCCCCGCCGCCTGCGATCAACCAAGCAGATTTTACCCCCTCCGTGGACGGGGTTGAGGCCGCCGTGCCCACCTTTGACAGAAGTGTAAATATCCAAGGGACTTTTAATCCCGATCGGGAAGCTCAGCCCTTGGTTAGAATTCCGCCAGAATATCCACAACGCTGTGCATCCCGTCACCGCGAATCCGAAAGTGTTCGTTTGCGATTTAATGTGACACCCGAGGGGGAAGTGACAGACGTTCAAGTGGTCGACAGTACCCAGAGCTGCTTTAACAGGAGTGCCATCCGGTCAGCGCAGCGTTGGAAATATCAGCCTAAAATTGTTGAGGGCAAACCTGCCCCCCGTATCGGGGTTGAGACGGTTATTCGTTTCGAACCCCCAGTCGAGTAAATATCGAATTGTTTTTGCATCGGGCAAAGAATGAATAGAGTTCTGTTATGAAAAATTTACTTCGTATTGCGATGATATCTCTTATGGCGACGGGGAGTATATCTTCTTTTTCCATAACATCGTCTGCAACCGCTGCCCTTCAAACCGACCGTGAGGTGGAAAATGAGCGTCGCAGTAAGCTCACTGTGACCTCTCGTACGGGGATTGCTCTTACCGATGCCATTAATTTGTATAATTCCGACCCCCCCCAACTTCAGGCCGCGATCAATAAATTAGGTGAAATTTTATCTCGCGACCTTAATAAATATGATGAGTCGACGGCCTTAGAGATTAGGGGTCAGCTCTATTACCAAGTGGAAAATGTACAAGCCTCTATCCGCGATTTTAATCGCGTCTTACAGATAGATGAGCTGCCTTACGAAAGATTACAACGCATTCGGTTTAACTTGGCCCAAATCTATTTCCAAGAAGGCCAATATGACCGTACAATCAGTTTTATGCGTCAATATATGGCCGATGACCCCTCTGCCCGACAGGATACCAACGCTCTTTATATTCTCGCTGTTGCATATTCTCAGCAAGAAGATTTTCGGAATGCACGTCAACCTGCGGAGGATGCCCTTCGTTATGCTGAAAAGCAGCAAAAGAAGAATTATGATCTTCTCAATCTGATCTATTCCGAGCTCGGTCTAACGCGGGAGCGGGAAGGGCTGCTGGAGAGAATGGTTCAAGCTTTTCCCAATGAAAAGCCTTATTGGATTCAGCTGGCCGGGATCTACAGTATTCTCGAAAATGAAGCAGACGCATTTTCAACGCTGGAGATCGCGTATAATCTTGGGTTTTTAGATACAGAACAGCGCATTGTTGCCCTGGCACAATTCTATTCTCGCTTTGATAATCCCTATCGCGGGGGACAGCTCATTGAAAAAGAGATGGCGGCCGGCCGCGTTGAGAAAAGCCTGAAAAATCTTGAGCTTCTTTCCCAGCTTTGGTCCATGGCGAGAGAACAACGCAAAGCCATTGCCAGCTTAACAGAGGCGGCAAGACTATCAGACTCCGGTGAGCTTTATTATCGCCTTGGTCAAAGTTATGTGGCGGATGAACAGTTTGCCAAAGGGATTGAAAATCTTCGCCAAGCTTTACGCAAAGGGGGCCTCAGCGGCAAAGATCGTGGTGATATCAATCTTCTCATCGGGAATGCTTTGTTTAGTCTTGATGGCGAAAGCTCTGAGGGCAGAGCCGCTGCCCGCCGAGCCTATGTGGCGGCTTCAAATATCTCTACATCCCGTAATGCTGCGAATAGCTGGATCAAATATATTGATGAGCTAGAAGCAACGGACAGAGCCCTTGCGGAAGTGGAAAGATTACAACAAGAGGCCCGCCGTCAGCAAGAAATTGATCGGTGTGAAACATTGATTGATGTCGTTGAGCTTGGGGGCTCTGTTGATCAGGTATCTGAGCAACGCTGCCGGGAGCTTTTGGCCCGGGTTGAAAGCGGTGAAGAAGTTGAGCTTGAAGCGGGCACTGAAACCGATGCTGCCCCTGCCGAAGAAGAGACCTCCAGCGAGGGGTAGGTATCGCGAAGCCACACTCTATGGCTTTAAAAAAGGCTTTTGAGTAGAGCATGGTGCAATAAAACTGCATCATGCTCTAAGTCTTTGTGGGTCGCATCGCTTTTTGCCGAAAACCGCGTACACCCCGGATCGAGGTCCAGGGCAGGCTTTTCGGCGCGATGCTCTAACTCAAGAGCTTTTTTCTTGTCTGGCTTTTCGTTTTTGGAATCTCATCGGCTCAATCAGTTTCAAGGCTGAGGGGGGCAGTGGCGATATCGTTCCGGCCAACTGGTGAGCAATATGTGCGCCTAGATAAGGACCTGTGGACAATCCGTGGGAACCGAGACCGGTCACCCCCCAAACAGCATTTGCTGGGAGCGCAGCGGGGGGAGAAACATGACCCATAATTGGATATCTGTCTTGTGTGGTGGCCCTGACCGATGCCCTTGAAGAAAGGGTATCCCCTATGTTGTCATGATCAGATAATAATTTCGCCGCCGCCTTATTTTTCTCTGTGCTCGTTTGATCAATGTTGATCGGCTCTTCCAAGGAAATATCATCATAGGTGGCCCCTGCGGCAATGTTGTTTCCAAAAGGAGCGATATAGGACCCTGACGTTATGATATGAGAAGGGGGGGAGCCCTTAAATATATCAATTTGCCCTCGTGAAGCCTTCAGCATACCGTTAAACTTCATAAATTGATGGGCGTGGACCCCGTTCGCAATGACCACATGATCACCATGCCAAACACAGTTTTCATCACTGTAAAGACTGACGGGAGAACGATGGTCTTGCTGAATAGAGGTCACTCTTTTTCTTTGAACATGGATATTCCCATACCCTAAAATTTTATGAATAGTCTTTTTCGGAGATAGGGTGGCCCCATGCGTGACAAATAGGCTTCCATCCTCCCGCAGGTGAAAATCATCCTTATGCCACATATGAGAACTCATGAGCTTGACAAAACGTGAGGGACGGTCCTGATCTGGGGCAATCGTGCCGCCCATCACTTTTATATGTTCTGGTGCGGTGACGTGGTAGAATTGTAACGCATATAAAAAGGCGTCTCGGAAAAAACGAGCAGAGGGCGTATCATTCGCCTCAACCCTGGGCATGAGAAGGCCAATGGGATTACCGGACGCACCTGCAGCGGGGGCTTCGGCCTCAAATAGGGTCACATCCATACCGTAACGTTGACAATGCCACGCCGTCGTAACCCCACCAATGCCTGCGCCGACGATGGCGACCGATGGTGCCGATGACAGCTGTTTTGA
>JBCCMT010000065.1:0-9033 GCA_039026195.1 Pseudomonadota bacterium
ACTTTAGCTGCAAGCCCCCTTCAAACAGGATCACCGCCACCGCAATTTGGATAATCGGTTGGTAGAAGTCACCAAAGGTTTCCTCTGGATTTAAAATACCAAACACCGGCCCGATCAAAAGACCGGCAATGGCCATCAATACAATTGCAGGTAAGTTGAGGCGCCAGGCCAACCACTGGGCCCCAATCCCTAAAACCCCAATTAAGGTGCAGGCTAAGACAATCGCCTCAGCCCCGTGACTTGCGGCTTGATGGACGGGATCTGCCATGTGATGACTCTCGCTATCTTTTACTTATTATTATGAGAGTTAGACGGCTTTGCCGAAAAATCATTTATTTTTAAAATCTGGCTGACGTTTTTCGATAAAGGCAGCCATGCCCTCTTTTTGGTCGTCGGTGGCAAACACGCTGTGAAAGGCCCGACGTTCAAACAAAATGCCTTGGGCCAAATGGGTTTCATAGGCTTGGTTGACGGCTTCTTTCACCATCATGGTCACAGGGGTTGAGAAGGTTGAGATTTTCTTTGCCACATCAAGGGTTTCTGTGAGGAGGTCTGAGGCGGGCACCACTCTGGCCACAAGCCCGGCTTTTTCAGCCTCTTCGGCGGGCATCATGCGCCCGGTTAAGCACATCTCCATGGCCTTTGATTTGCCGATCACCCGGGTTAGCCGCTGGGTCCCGCCCGCCCCCGGCAAGATACCGATGGTAATTTCAGGCTGGCCAAATTTTGCGCTATCCGCGGCGATGATGAAATCACACATCATGGCCAGCTCGCAGCCGCCGCCCAAGGCATATCCTGCCACCGCGGCGATCACCGGCTTGCGGCACCTGGTCACCGCCTCCCAATTGGATGTGACAAGATTTTCAGCATAAGCCTCTGAAAAAGTTTTCGTGGCAAATTCTTTAATGTCGGCCCCCGCCGCAAAGGCTTTTTCTGAGCCGGTCAGAATAATGACATCAATATTCGGATCAGCATCCGCTTTTTGGACAGCATCTGTCAGCTCATCCATCATTTGCTGACAAAGGGCATTCCGGGCCTCAGGGCGATCCAAAACGAGGGTTTGCACGCGATCATCAAGGCTTGTTTGGATCATCTCATAGGCCATGGTCACTCCTTTAACGTTAACGACCAGCATGGGCTTAGCTGTGGCCGGTGGGGTCAGCAAGATAGCTTCATCAGCCAGAGGGCATTGTCTTTTTCAGACATTCTTGAGCTATCAACGGGTGACGAGACGATCCGCTCCCTCTATAGGAAATAAAAAGAGATGAAATGTATGAAATAAAATTGATTTCGTGCGTTTTCGCCATCGTTTTGAAAAAGGAATAATGACAATGACAAGCCTGCTGATTATTGGTCTTTTCGTGCTCAGTTTTGTTGCGCTGAATATAATTGAGAAAGGGCGTTGGGATTAAGTCCCCCTGAGGGCCACCTTGTCCGCATCCACAGGTTGCCCTTTCTTTCGAAAAAAACACGCTTAGATAAATGATGTCTTGAAGAGGTTGGTTGCCCCACCCCCTCGCATTTCGTTAAAAACAGAACACCAATATTTGCCTGAGGGATAGATTATATGGTCCTCGATATTGCCTTTGTCATCCTAGGGCTTGTTATCCTTCTTGTGGCGGGAGATATGTTGGTGAGGGGCGCAGTCA
The DNA here is from genome assembly GCA_039026195.1 of Pseudomonadota bacterium. GTDB lineage: Bacteria > Pseudomonadota > Alphaproteobacteria > Caulobacterales > Parvularculaceae > Parvularcula. Next base: position 1,650 of record JBCCMT010000065.1, read on the forward strand.
TCCTTGCGCGATTACTAAATGTTCCGGCCCTTCTTATCGGCTTGACGATTGTTGCCTTCGGCACCTCCGCGCCTGAGCTGGCGGTGACGGTCAAGGCTGTTCTTTCTGGGGATAATGGTATTGCCATTGGGAATATTGTGGGCTCCAACATCGCCAATATTTTACTGGTCCTTGGATTGCCCGCCCTTATTGCTCCCCTTTGCTTGAAGACGCCTGGTCTTGGTCTTCATGGCATAACAATGATGGGCGCCACCGTCCTATTTGCGTATGTTGTTTACGGTAAAGGTGTTTTGGATACCCAATGGGGCCTCATCTTCCTGCTTTTCATCTTTGCCTATATTGCCTTTGTTGGGGTCAGCGCCATGCGTAAGGGTAAAGATGAAGCTGGGTTTGTGGAAGAGGTTGAAGAGCTGACCGCCCATCCCCCCAAACTGCCAAAAACGATCTTTCTGGTGGTGGGCGGACTTATAGGGTTGCCCTTGGGCGGAGCGCTCTTGGTCCAACATGGTGCAGATTTGGCGCGCAGCCTTTCCATCCGTGAAGATATTATCGGGCTCACCATTGTGGCCTTTGGCACCTCCCTTCCTGAACTGGCCACCGTGTGGGCCGCGGCCCTTAAAAAACAAGCCGATGTGGCGGTGGGCAATATCATCGGCTCTAATATCTTTAATATTTTATTCGTTGGCGGGGCCGCGGGGCTTTTTGGGACCACGATTTTCACAGAAGAATTGGCCCGTTATGACTTACCTGTGATGATTTTTGTGACCTTGATCTTGCTTATCATGGTGTTGATGAAGTCAAGAATAACCCGGGGCGTGGGGGTCGTCTTTATGGTGATATATATCGCTTATATCCTCTTTATTTCGGTGAACGCAGCATGAAACGGGTTCTCATCACCGGCGGGGGAAAACGGTTGGGCGCGATCATTGCGCAACATGTTCACGAAAATGGATGGGTGCCTATTCTTCACTATGGCACATCAAAAAATGACGCCCACCGTTTAGCCCAAAAGCTCAGCATCACAACATTGCAAGCTGATTTGTCAGACCCTGATGCGGTGACCCCCCTTATTAAAAAATCAAGTCAGATGGCCGGCGGGCCCCTCACAGCGCTGATTAACTGTGCTTCGATTTTTGAACATGACCGCCCGGAAACCACAAGCCAAAAGGCCCTGGCAAAGCATTATCAAATCAACACCATTGCGCCCATCTTGCTTAGCCAAGCCTTCGCCGCGCAAGCAACGGGGGTTCAAGACCCGGTGATTGTCAATATTCTTGACCAGAAACTTCATAATCTTCACCCTGATCATTTCAGCTATACTTTGAGCAAAGCGGCCTTAGAAACTGCAACCCACATGATGGCGCAAAGTTTCGCTCCCCTGGTGCGCGCCGTTGGGGTGGCCCCGGGCTACACCCTCCCCGCCCCGGGGGAGACAGAAGAAGCCTTCGCCGGCAAAGCGGCAGGCGCAAACCCTTTACGTCGCCGCCTTGACCCAAAACATATTGCCCAAGCGGTTCAGTTTTGTCTCGACTGCCCCGCGATAACCGGGCAAACGATCCTCGCAGATAATGGAGAGCACCTGGTGCCCACCATGCGTGATATATCTTTTCAAACGGATCTTACATGAACTTACCGTCCCTTGCCCCTGGTTATTACGCTGTTTTCTTAGAGAATTTTCGGCGGAATATCCGCTTAGGTGTGACGCCAGAGGAAATCGAAGCCCAATTGGTGCAAATGGACATTATTGCCATTGTTCAGCGCATTGGACCGGGGGACACCATAGAAGATGTGGTGGATTACAATCACTTACGCGATACCGCCATTGAGGTGGGGGATGCACAACATTACGGCCTCCAAGAAACCTTATGCGAGGTGATGATTGAAAAGCTTATGGCCCATGAAGTGGTGTCAGGCGTGATCATTCAAACGCGGAAAGTCACGCTTTTTGATGACGCGGGGTCTGTGGGCTGTCATCAGGCCCAGATTGACCCTGCCGCCTTGGCCCCATAGAAGCTTTCCCATGTTTGAACAGTCTTATAGCTTTCATTTTGAAGCTGCCCACGAATTGGGGGCCAATGTGGCAGGCGTGGACGGCCACCCTTACGCTAACATCCATGGCCACAGTTTTCTGGCGACGGTTACCTTGCAGAGTGACCATGTCACCGAAAAAGGGTGGATTGAAGATTTCGCCACCTTACGAGGTCATTGTGAGACCGCTCAACATAGGCTGGACCATCAGTTTTTAAACACCCTCCCGGGTCTCGACCGCCCTACCCTAGAGCATCTGGCGCAGTGGATTTTCAATCTCCTCCACCCTCATTTATCGGCCCTTGCCTGGGTGGAGGTGGCCCGCCCGTCCTTGCAAGAGAAAGTCAGATATCACCCCTAGGGCATCTTTAAAATGTAAAAAGGTGGTCGACAGCTTGCATATATGAAGGGCATATCGATCTTGTAGAAAAGGGATCATTTTTCGGTGCGCTTCACCACTATTTGACGACCCTTTTTTATGAAAGACCATGAGATAGCTTTTTTTGTGTGACCAAAGGTTTGACGACATGTCTTATATCCAGCCCCATCAAAGTGATGTCTTTGCCATTGATGCCCATGACAATAAAGATCTGGGCAAAGAGCTTCAAGACGCGCATCTGAATGCCGCCCCTTTTCCCCATACGGTGATTGATGATTTCCTTCCCCGAGAGGTGATTGATTATTGCCTTGAAAATTTCCCCCAAAAACTGGGGGAAGGGGGAATGTCCTTTGATCGTGCGCAGGAAAGATATAAGGCCAGTTTCAACCCAGATGAACTTGAACCAAAGCTAAGGTCCCTTTTCCATAGCTTTAATTCGCGACCTTTCATCAAGATCATTGAGAATATCACCGGGATTACAGGGCTGATCCCAGACCCTTATTTTATGGGTGGCGGTTTCCACGAAATCGGCACAGGGGGTCATCTTTCCATGCATGTGGATTTTAATCATCATAAACCCATGAATTTAGAGCGCCGGGTTAATGTCCTTATTTATCTGAATGATGATTGGCAGCCGGACTATGGGGGTCAGCTCGAATTGTGGGATGCGGAGATGAAAACTTGCGTTCAATCCGTGGTCCCCTTAGCCAACCGTTGTGCGATGTTTACCCTGTCTGAGCATAGTTATCACGGCAACCCGCAACCGGTGAACCACCCAGAGGGGACGACCCGTAAGTCTATCGCCCTTTATTATTACACAGCCACCTGGGACGAGAAACAGCGCCCCTTAACCACTCAATTCAAAACAAGACCGGGCACTGAAGATAAAGTGGATTGGGAGGTAAAATCGAGGCAAATGGTGAAGGAATATCTCCCGCCCGTTATATCGCGGCCCACATTGCGCTTCATGCGTAAAATACAAACCCCCAAAACTTGAAACCCCTCATTCGCGCTTGTCACCATATGTGCGACCATATTGCAGATTTGCGCTCACATCCTGGCTTGAGACCGCTATCAGAAGAGCCTAAGTTAGGTAAAATGAGACATTAGGATATCCTTCATGAACGACACCACCGCTTCGATGATCCCAGACGAACCTGATACAGAAATTTCCGCCCGGGATGTTTTCGGGTTGCCCCTAGATATGAAGGTCCCCGCCTTTCAAGAGCCTACGGAGCATGTGCCCGCGAAAGATGAGAGCTATCAGTTTGATCCGCAAACCACCCTCGCCATCTTGGCGGGGTTCACCCATAATCGCCGGGTGATGGTTCAGGGATATCACGGGACAGGAAAGTCCACGCATATTGAACAGATTGCCGCACGCCTCAATTGGCCATGTATACGGATTAACCTTGATAGCCATGTCAGCCGGATTGACCTGATCGGGAAAGACGCCATCGTGGTTGAAGATGGAAAACAGATCACAGCCTTTAAAGAGGGGATGCTGCCTTGGGCGTTTCAGCGGCCCGTGGCCCTTGTCTTTGATGAATATGACGCGGGCCGACCGGATGTCATGTTTGTTATCCAACGGGTTTTGGAGGCTGAAGGCCGCCTGACTTTGCTTGATCAAAACAAGGTTTTAACGCCCCACCCTTGGTTTCGTCTTTTTGCCACTACCAATACCATTGGCCTGGGCGATACCACAGGACTTTACCATGGGACGCAGCAAATAAACCAAGGGCAAATGGACCGGTGGTCCATCGTCACGACCTTAAATTATTTGGACCATGATCAAGAAACAAGCATCATCGCCAGCAAGCTTCCCTCTTACCAGTCGAAAAAGGGGCAAAAAACCATCAGCAATATGGTCAGTGTGGCGGATATGACCCGTAATGCCCTGATGAACGGGGATATCTCCACCGTGATGTCTCCCCGGACCGTGATCAACTGGGCCCAAAATGCGGAAATTTTCCAAGATGTCGGCTACGCCTTCCGAGTCACATTCCTCAATAAATGCGATGAATTAGAACGCCCCCTTGTGGCGGAATTCTATCAGCGGGCCTTTGGCGAAGATTTACCAGAAGCAGCGCATTTGATTGACGTGGCGTAACCAGAGCCTGCTGCAGCAAAAGTGGATACCGGTTTTCCGGTTCGCAGGCAGGCTCCGAAAAGAAGCTAGAGGTGTTTGCGAAACCAGGATCAGCGCAAACACCTCTAAGCTTGTGGGTTACCGAATAGGGTCAGGCTTTACCTGCTACGCGGTTAATGCCCCTGCCCCACAGCCTCGGCAACCGATGCTACTCCATCAGCGGCACATCGCTCTGCGAGGCCTGATAAAATATCCCGAATAAGATCAGGCCCCTGATAAATCAGGCCTGTGTAAAGCTGTAATAGAGAAGCGCCTGCCAGAATCTTCGCATAGGCATCGTCAGGGTTAAAAATTCCGCCCACGCCGATGAGAGGAAACCCCTTGGGCAAGCTTTTGGAAAACTCTTTTAATAACGCTGTGGACGGCGCAAATAAAGGTCGCCCTGACAGGCCCCCCGCTTCGTCTCCATGTCGCTTCAGCCCCTCTCGCGCGCCGATGGTGGTGTTGGACACAATAAGGCCGTCAATGCCTGTCTCTTCAACCACATGCACAATGTCGGCTTTGTCTTCATCGCTCAGGTCCGGCGCGATTTTGACAAAAACAGGGGTCTGATCAGGGCGCGCCGACAGAACATTTTGCAAAAGCTCTTTTAGGTTTTCTGCATTTTGCAAATTACGTAGGCCAGGGGTGTTCGGAGAAGAAACATTCACGGTACAGAAAGATACATAAGGGGAAAACGCCTTCACGCCCTTCACATAGTCCTCTGACACCTTTTTGAGGCCAGCGGTGAGGTTTGCTTTATTCGCCCCTAGATTGACCCCCACAATTCCCCCCCGTTCAGCGCGAGCCGCCAGTCGGGGCACCACCGCCTCCATCCCCTCACTGTTAAAGCCATATCGGTTGATCACCGCCTGCTCATGGCGAAGGCGAAAGACCCGGGGTTTTGAATTGCCTGGCTGCGGTAAGGGGGTCACCGCCCCCACCTCTGTGAACCCAAACCCCATACGGAGCATTTGGTCCGGCACCTCCGCCCCCTTATCAAACCCCGCAGCGAGCCCTAGGGGATTGGGAAAGGAGAGACCTGCTAATTTCGTTTTTAAAACCGGATATAAGTCAGAGCGGGTTTTAGGACCCAGTCCAGCTTTTAAGGAGGCAATCGTCAGATTGTGGGCCGTTTCGGGGTCAAGCGTTGTGAGCCCCTTAGTGGCAAAACGCCAAATACTCACGGAGCTTCCCCCTGGATTTCAAAGACGCCCTTGTCATTTTTGACAACGCTCAAGGTTCGCCGCACCTTATCGGTAGGCAGGAAACCATAATAATGGGGATAGATATTCCCCCCAAGGGAAGCTTCCCATTTCAACTCTTCGCCCAGGCTTTTTTCATCAATCTCAAGGGCCAGCAATTCATCATATGAGCTATAATATTTTTGAGCCGTGTTCAGAACTTGTTCAGCGCTTGAAAGATGGAAAAACCCATCGCGCTCATCATCCTCATTATAGGGAAGGAAGGAAGAGGCCAGTGCCATCTTCCATCCACGGGGGGGCGTAAGCCTGTACACGCAATCCGTTAATAATAGTGACGTGGATGACATTATGCGGATTTCACCTTACGGCGACGAACCACATTTGCCGCCCTGCGCTCAATCTCTTCCATCACTAAGCCTGCCACATCTTTCCCAGAAGAGGTTTCAACGCCCTCTAACCCTGGGCTTGAATTCACTTCAAGGACTTGGGGGCCCTTCTCTGCACGGAGCATATCAACGCCTGCGAGCCCAAGACCCATGGTTTTTGCAGCACGAATGGCTGTTTCCCGCTCCGCCTTGGTGATCCTGACTTTTGTGGCCGAGCCCCCTTGATGCAGGTTAGAGCGAAACTCACCCGGCGCAGCAGACCGCTTAATAGCCGCCACCACTTTATTTCCCACCACCAGGCAGCGAATGTCTTCGCCATTCGCCTCTTTGACAAATTGCTGCACAAGGAAATCTGCCTTTAACCCCCGGAAAGCAGAAACAACGGACTCAGCTGCCTTTTTCGTCTCTGCCAGGACGACCCCTTTTCCTTGGGATGATTCAAGCAGCTTCACAATAATGGGAGGGGACCCCATCAGGTCAATCAAATTGTCTGTATCTTTGGGGGAGGAGGCAAAGGCGGTGGTCGGCATCCCGATGCCTTCTCTCGCTAATATTTGATGCGCATAAAGCTTATCCCGAGAGGCGATGATAGGATCAGACCGGTTCACACAATAGCTGCCAATCGCTTCGAATTGGCGCACAACGGCTGTGCCATAGGAAGTAATTGACGCCCCAATACGCGGAATGACCGCATCGTAAAAGGGAAGCGCCCGGCCATCATAATGTACCTCAGGCCGACCGGCGTTGATGAGCATGTAACAGCGGCGCGTATCAATTAACTCCACCACATGTTCTCTAGCCTCTCCCGCTTCGACAAATCTTTTCGTGGAGTAAGAAGTTGGCTCCCTCGTTAAAACGGCAATGCGCAAGGACCGGCGGGTTGGCTTTTGTTTGGTGATCTTGTCGTAAACGTCGTAATTTAATTCAGGTTGTAGAAAAGACGCCGTGGGCACCACCCGGGGCTCCCCCCCTTGCGGGAAGGCTTGCAGCGCTTGACGACCCAGCAGCATGTGAAAGCTCATCCCCTCTCGGTCGGACAAGGTCAGCTCAATGGGCCATTCCACCTCCCCCATTTTGATGGATGTTTGGATCACCAGCCGCGATTCACTGGTACCGTTAGAGCTGATGACCGTTCGCTTATCCACGATATCAGCAGAACAGTAAATTTCCACCTCAGGCTTTTCAGGAATGGGGTGAACCCCAAACCGAATTTTAGGCCGCCCCGCAGGGCCAAAGGGCTCCATCGAAAAAGCGTGCA
>JBCCMT010000066.1:0-8859 GCA_039026195.1 Pseudomonadota bacterium
GCCTATTTATGTGGTCAAAGCGCAAATCCATGCAGGCGGGCGCGGTAAGGGTAAGTTCAAAGAAGCCGCCGCAGGGGAAAAGGGCGGTGTCCGCCTGGCAAAATCTGCCGATGAAGCGGCTGAAGAAACCAAGAAAATGCTGGGCAATACCTTGGTGACCAAGCAAACTGGCGCCGAAGGCAAAGTGGTCAATCGGATTTACATCGAAGATGGCGCTAATATTGATCGGGAGCTTTATCTGTCGGTTCTTGTGGACCGGGCCACAGGCCGTGTGGCCTTTATCGCCTCCACCGAAGGGGGGATGGATATTGAGGAGGTGGCCGAGAGTACGCCAGAGAAAATCCTGACCCTCGATATCGATCCGACGACCGGCATGACCGATACGGCCGCAGAAAAACTTGTGGATGCCCTCGCCCTTACGGGTCAGGCCCGCAAAGAGGGGGCTGAGTTAATGTCTATTCTTTACAATGCGTTCGTCGAGAAAGATATGGCTATGCTTGAGATCAATCCGCTGATTGTGATGAAGGATGGCCGGGTGCGCGTCTTAGATGCCAAAGTCAGCTTCGATCCGAATGCTGAGTTCCGTCACCCTGAGCTAGAAGAGTTGCGGGATGAAACCGAAGAGGACCCAGCGGAGCGCCGCGCCGCTGAGCATGACCTGTCCTACGTCAAACTTGATGGCAATATTGGCTGCATGGTTAATGGTGCTGGCCTTGCCATGTCCACCATGGATATTATCAAACATTATGGGGCAGAGCCTGCGAACTTCCTCGATGTGGGCGGCGGTGCCACCAAAGAGCGGGTAACGGAGGCGTTCAAAATCATCACCTCAGACCCCGGTGTGGAGGGGATCTTGGTCAATATTTTCGGCGGGATTATGCGCTGTGATGTGATCGCCGAAGGGGTTCTCGCCGCTGTGGAAGAAACAGGTCTGAACGTTCCCCTTGTGGTGCGGTTGGAAGGAACGAATGTGGAAAAAGGCAAAGCGATTATCGAAGCCTCTTCCCTCAATGTGATTTCCGCAAATGACCTTGATGATGCAGCGCAAAAAATTGTGAAGGCGGTGCAGGGCTAGTTCTCTAAGGGCCTATATGCCATGATCCCGATTATAAAGATGGTGAGGCGTCAAAGACCAACCTATTTTAAGAAGACCGCTAGCGTTTCTCGTTGGCGGTTTTTTATTGGCCTATTGATCATGTTTAAAGCTGAGAGATAACAACTCCACCCCATAAAGCTTGCGTAAAGTTCAAGCCCATATTCATTATAGTGAGGCCTCGAAGCACCGTCACTGTCTTATACTTTATGATAACAACAAAACTTGTCAAAACTCTTCCTTCCCCTGTTGCAGGGAGAAACAGAGAGGCCTATGGGGTTGTGAATCGATATTAACCGCAACCTATTCAAAGGCAGCTCATGTCCATTCTCGTTGACCAACATACCAAAGTTATCTGCCAAGGCCTGACCGGGAAAACCGGCACATTTCACACAGAACAAGCGATCGCTTATGGCACAAAGATGGTCGGTGGGGTGACGCCGGGCAAAGGCGGTCAAACCTGGGAGGCCGGTGAGGCGGCCTCTGGGGCCACGCTGCCGGTCTTTGATACGGTCGCAGAAGCAAGAGATAAGACAGGTGCCGATGCGTCGGTGATCTATGTGCCGCCAAAATTTGCTGCCGCTTCCATTATTGAGGCGATTGAAGCCGAGATCCCCCTCGTTATTACTATTACCGAGGGCATCCCGGTGCTGGATATGGTCAAGGTGAAGGCCGCCCTTGAGGGGTCTAAGACCCGGCTCATCGGGCCCAATTGCCCTGGGGTGATTACGCCTGATGAATGTAAAATCGGCATTATGCCAGGGCATATTCACCGCCGTGGATCTGTTGGCATCGTCTCCCGCTCATGTACATTGTCCTATGTAGCGGTGCATCATAGCACCGCTGAGGGCTTGGGCCAATCCACCTGTGTGGGCATTGGCGGTGACCCTGTGAAGGGCACAGACTTTATCGATGTGCTAGAGATGTTTTTAGCTGATGATGAAACAGAATCCATCATCATGATTGGGGAAATCGGCGGGTCGGCCGAGGCAGACGCTGCTGAGTTCTTGGCGAAAAACAAAGTGAAAAAACCCACCGTTGGCTTCATCGCCGGCGTCACTGCACCGCCAGGTCGCCGAATGGGCCATGCCGGTGCGATTGTGTCCGGCGGGGAAGATACAGCAGAGGCCAAAATTGAGGCCATGAAAAAGGCTGGCATTTCTGTTTCGCCCACCCCGGCGGCTTTGGGAAAAACATTGGTAAGTCTTCTTAAAGGATAACAGTGTGATGGTAGGGGTTCACCGCTTGCACTCACATTTTACCAGCGTAAGTAATCAAAAAGGGTGTTTATACACCCACCACATTCTAGACCCTCGGGGCTTTTGTTTAAAGTCTCGGCAATATCAAGGACAATAGACGTCCATGGCACATGACGGCAATCAAGGCGACCCTTTCCCCCTCCGCGACGCCTTAGCGGCAACTTCCTTTTTATCTGGCGGCAATAGTCAGTATCTCTCAGACCAATATCAGAAATATTCCGCCAACCCCGGGGCGGTTGAACCAGAACTTCGGCGCTTTTTTGAAGAGCTAGGGGATGCTGAGCTGGCGGAACTGAATGCCAGTGGCCCAAGCTGGGGTCGGCCCGACTGGCCCCCTAGCCCTAGCGATGAAACCACAGCGGCGCTCGATGGAAATTGGTCTCATTTAGAGGGTGAGTTTACAGAAAAAGTGGCGGCACGGTCACCAGAGCTCTCCGCAACGGATGTGACCTCGGCGGTACAGGACAGTATTAAAGCTTTAATGCTCATCCGCGCCTACCGCATTCGCGGGCATTTGATGGCGGATCTTGATCCTCTAAACTTACGGGTAGAAGAGGTTCATCCTGAGCTTGATCCTGCAGAATACGGTTTCACAGAAGAAGATTTGGATCGTGAGATCTTTATCGACCATGTGCTCGGCGTAGAGACCGCAAGTCTGCGGACAATTATAGAAATTCTTCAGCGAACCTATTGCGGGACCTTCGCGGTAGAATTTATCCATATCACTGACCCTGATCAAAAGGCATGGATCCAGCGCCGGATTGAGGGGATGGATAAGGAGATTAAATTCACCGCCGATGGCAAAAAGGCAATCCTCCTGAAACTGATTGAAGCGGAAGGGTTTGAGAATTTCCTTCACGTTAAATATACCGGCACCAAGCGGTTTGGGATTGATGGCGGGGAGGCGATGGTCCCCGCCCTGGAGCAGATCATCAAACGGGGCGGCGCCCTAGGGATTGATGAAATTGGCATTGGTATGCCCCACCGGGGTCGGCTTAATGTGCTGGCGGCGGTGATGGGAAAACCCTATCACCAAATTTTCCATGAATTCCAAGGGGGCGCGGCTATCCCCTCCGATGTGGGTGGCTCAGGCGATGTGAAATATCACCTAGGGGCCTCCTCTGATCGTGAATTTGATGGGAATGATGTACATCTCTCTCTCGCGGCAAACCCATCTCACTTAGAGGCGGTGAACCCTGTGGTGCTTGGCAAATGCCGCGCAAAGCAAGATATGATGCCTGCGGACCGTGTGAGTGTTCCGCGCACCCATGTTTTGCCCCTTTTGCTGCATGGTGATGCGGCCTTTGCGGGGCAAGGGATTGTGGCGGAATGTTTTGGTTTCACCGGCCTTAAGGGATATCGTACGGGCGGGACCATTCACTTCATCGTGAATAACCAAATTGGGTTCACCACGAGCCCGAAATTCTCCCGCAGCTCCCCTTACCCATCGGATGTGGCAAAAATGGTGGAAGCCCCGATTTTCCATGTGAATGGGGATGACCCTGAAGCGGTGGTGTTTGCTGCCAAAGTGGCCACGGAATTCCGGATGCAGTTTGGTCACGATGTGGTGATCGATATGTGGTGTTATCGCCGTTATGGCCATAACGAAGGGGATGAACCGTCTTTCACTCAACCCTTGATGTATAAACAAATCCGCAATCACCCCACGGCTCAATCTATTTATGCCAAGCGATTGGTGGAAGAGGGAACCGTTACCCAAGAATGGGTCGACCAAGAGATTGAAAAATTCCGTCAGTATCTGGACGATGAGTTTGAAAAAGGGCGACCTTACGAGCCGAAAAAGGCTGACTGGCTCGATGGGAAATGGTCTGGGTTTACATCACCTCAGGATGAGGACCGGAAGGGCGACACAGCGGTTGAGGTTGAAAAGTTAAAAGAAATTGGGGCCAAGCTCACCCATGTCCCTGAAAAGCTGACCATCCATAAAACCCTTAGCCGTATTCTGAAGGCCAAAGCCAAAATGTTCGATGAGGGCGAAGGGTTTGACTGGGCCACGGCAGAGGCACTTGCTTTTGGCTCCCTTCTTAAAGAGGGTTATCGCGTTCGGCTATCCGGTCAGGATAGTGTGCGCGGCACCTTTAGTCAGCGTCATGCGCAATTCGTCGATCAAACAAATGAAAAGCGGTATACGCCTCTTCGGCACTTGTCTGATGATCAAGCTGAATTCGAAGTCATCGATTCCAACTTGTCCGAATTTGCGGTGATGGGCTTTGACTATGGCTATTCTCTGGCGGATCCCAACACGCTAACCCTGTGGGAAGCGCAATTCGGTGACTTTGCCAATGGCGCGCAGGTGATGTTTGACCAATTCATTTCCTCTGCTGAACGGAAATGGTTACGTATGTCTGGCCTCGTTCTGCTGCTGCCCCATGGCTATGAAGGGCAGGGGCCGGAGCATTCCTCCGCCCGGCTTGAGCGTTATCTTCAAGGGTGTGCCCAGGACAATATCCAGGTGGCCAATTGTACAACACCGGCGAATTACTATCATATTCTCCGCCGTCAGATGAAGCGGGATTTCCGAAAGCCCCTTATTTTGATGACGCCGAAGTCACTCCTCCGGCACAAAAGGGCTGTCTCGACCCTAGAAGAGATGGGGCCAGGCTCTAGCTTCCATCGCGTGTTGTGGGATGATGCAGAGTATCGTCCAGGCAGTACCATCGATCTGGTGCCAGATAATATGATCCGGCGGGTGATCATGTGTTCTGGGAAGGTCTATTATGACCTTTTAGAGGAACGTGAAAAGCGGGGCATTACGGATGTTTATCTCATGCGGGTTGAGCAGTTTTATCCCTTCCCCCGGGCATCCTTAATGAAAGAGCTTCGGCGTTTTGACCAGGCCGAGATGATCTGGTGTCAGGAAGAGCCGCGGAATATGGGCGCATGGACCTTTATGGATCCGAATATCGAATGGATCCTCAATAAAATTGACGCCAAACACACCCGCCCTCGCTATGTGGGGCGTCCCGCTGCAGCGGCCACCGCCACAGGCCATGCCGCCCAGCATCGCGCAGAATTAGACGCCTTCCTTGATGAAGCGCTGAGCACGGAAGATAACAAATGACAGAAATTCGGGTGCCCACCTTAGGTGAAAGCGTGACCGAAGCAACGGTCGGGCAATGGCTTAAACAAGAGGGGGATGCTGTCTCCGTCGACGATCCTTTGGTCGAACTTGAAACCGATAAGGTTTCTGTCAATGTACCGGCACCCGCTGCAGGGGTGTTATCCAAAATCGCAGCGAAAGAAGGGGAAACCGTCAATCTTGATGCCCTTTTAGGAGAAATCTCTGATGGCGCTGATAAAGACGCCTCTCAAAAGAATGGAAAAGATGTGACCACAAATACAGCTTCAACTGACCAATCCGCTTCGGCAGCCTCTGACAATGGAAAAGAGATTGAGGTGCTGGCCCCTTCTTCCGGTGAAAGCGTGAGTGAGGCAGACATCGGCGAATGGCTGGTGAAGGTGGGGGATGCCGTGACGGAGGATCAACCGATCGTTTCCCTAGAAACAGATAAGGCCGCTGTGGACGTGCCGTCCCCTGTCACAGGTTTTGTGAAAGAATTGCGCGCAGAGGAGGGGGATACCGTGACCGTGGGCAGTGTGCTTGCCATCCTCACCACAGATGAAAATAGCGTAGCGGCGGCACCAGCAGCAAAACCATCGCCGGCCCCTGAAGCTTCGACGAAGCCACAATCAAACGGAAGCTCAGCGCCCCTTTCCCCGGCGCCCCGCCGGGTCATTGCAGAAAATAATCTGGACGCCTCGCAAATTCCTGGCTCAGGCAAAGGCGGACGGATCACCAAAGGCGACGCATTGGCTTTCCTTGAAAGTGGCGGGCAGGGTAAATCTGCTCCTGCACAAGCCAAACCTGTAGCGCCGAGGGATTTGGGCGACCGTGAAGAGCGGGTGAAAATGTCTCGCCTTCGTCAGACCATCGCCCGACGGTTAAAAGAAAGCCAAGATACCGCCGCCATGTTGACCACTTTTAACGATGTGGACATGACCGCTGTGATGGAGGTACGTTCTCAGTATAAAGAGCTATTTGAGAAAAAGCATGGGGTGAAGCTGGGCTTTATGTCTTTCTTTATCAAAGCTTGTGTCCATGCTTTGCGCGAAGTGCCGGACGTAAACGCGGAAATTGATGGCACAGATATTATCTATAAGGATTATTATAATGTTGGCGTCGCTGTGGGGACGGACAAGGGGCTCGTGGTTCCCGTCCTACGCGATGCGGATCAAAAGGGATTGGCCCAGATCGAAAAGGACATTGTCGATTTTGGTCGCCGTGGCCGGACGGGTGATTTAAAATTGGAGGAAATGCAAGGGGGCACCTTCACTATCACCAATGGCGGCATTTACGGCTCCCTCATGTCGACCCCGATTTTGAACATGCCCCAGTCTGGTATTTTGGGGATGCACCGCATTGAAAAGCGGCCTGTGGTTGTGGGGAATGAGATTGTGATTCGGCCCATGATGTATCTGGCCCTCTCCTACGATCATCGAATTGTCGATGGCAAAGGGGCGGTCACCTTCCTCGTGCGGGTGAAGGAAAATCTTGAGGATCCGCAGCGCTTATTGCTTGATCTGTAAGCTCTTCCTTTGGTGAAAAAAGAGAAGAGAGGCGATCTCTTCTCTCATATTGCAGCTTTGGCCTAAGGGCGCTACATGCGCCCATGGCTCAAGATATTTCCCCTTCTCAACATCATGAACGCATCTTGGTTGTCGATTTTGGCAGCCAAGTCACCCAGCTGATCGCCCGTCGTTTGCGCGAAGACGGCATTTATTGCGAGGTTCACCCCTTTAACCGCGTGGATGACGCTCTTCTTAAAAGCTATGCGCCCAATGGGGTTATCCTGTCCGGCGGGCCGGCAAGCATTAAGGGGGAGAAAAGCCCCCGCGCCGCCGCAGAGATTTTCACCCTTGGGGTTCCTGTTTTGGGCATCTGCTATGGCGAGCAAACCATGGTCGCCCAATTGGGGGGGGAGGTGGAGACCTCGTCCTCCCGTGAATTTGGCCGTGCTCAGATCGAGGTGTGTACGGATAGCCCCCTTTTCGAGGGGGTATGGGGGGTGGGGGAGACCAAGCCCGTTTGGATGAGCCATGGCGACCGTGTCATTCATCTGCCAAAGGGGTTCCGGCCGATCGCCAAAACACCGGCCGCGCCCTTTGCTGCCATTGCCGATGAAGAGCGTCATTTTTATGGGGTGCAATTCCACCCTGAGGTGGTGCACACCCCCGATGGATCACAGCTCTTGTCCAACTTCACTCGCCGCATTTGCGGCTTGCACGGGGATTGGACCATGGCCGCCTTCCGTGAAGAGATGATTGGAAAGATCCGCGACCAAGTGGGGGAGGGGCGGGTGATATGCGGTCTTTCCGGCGGTGTCGACTCCGCTGTGGCCGCCGTCCTCATCCACGAGGCGATTGGCGATCAGCTCATTTGCGTTTTTGTGGATACGGGTCTGATGCGTATGGGGGAGGCGGAAGAGGTAGTCTCCCTTTTCCGCGGGTCCTACAACATTCCCCTTGTTCATGTGAATGCTGAGGATCAGTTTTTATCAAAACTTGAAGGGGTCGACGACCCCGAGCGGAAACGGAAAATCATCGGGGCCACCTTCATTGATATTTTTGAAGACGAAGCAAAAAAAGCGGGGGGGGCTGACTTCTTAGCCCAAGGCACGCTCTATCCTGACGTGATTGAAAGCGTTAGCTTTGACGGGGGCCCATCGGTCACCATCAAATCGCACCATAATGTGGGCGGTCTGCCAGAACGTATGAATATGAATCTTGTGGAACCCTTACGGGAGCTCTTTAAAGACGAGGTCCGCGCCTTGGGCCGAGAATTGGGGTTGCCAGAGGCTTTTGTGGGGCGTCACCCCTTCCCTGGCCCGGGGCTCGCCATCCGCATCCCCGGCGCGGTGAGCAAAGAAAAGGCGGACCTCCTACGGCAGGCCGATGCCGTTTATTTAGACGCCATCCGTAAAGAGGGCCTATATGATGAAATATGGCAAGCCTTTGCCGTTCTGCTCCCTGTACGTACCGTTGGGGTGATGGGGGATGGACGGACCTATGACTGGGTGCTCGCCTTACGGGCGGTGACCAGTACCGATGGGATGACGGCAGATAGCTATTCGTTCACCCATGACTTTCTCTCCCGTGTCTCGACGCGGATTATCAATGAGGTGAATGGCATTAGCAGAGTCGTATATGATTATACCTCAAAACCCCCTGGCACCATTGAGTGGGAATGAAGGGTGAGGGGAGCGCCGCTGTAAATATTACAAAAATTTGTATCGTAAATATTGAGTTGATTTAGAAAATATTAGTTTCTCAAGAGCTGATCGCAATTTTGTTCTATATATTTTGTATTGGCATATTGTCGATAAATTGTTTTAAATCCCCCTTCGATTTTGTTTAAATCCGCCCACAAAGGGTCTTTTCTTGCATCAGAAGTAATTAGTAAGCTCTCAGAACTAATAATATTTTGAA
>JBCCMT010000067.1:0-8815 GCA_039026195.1 Pseudomonadota bacterium
TAATCCTTTTATGTGTCTACGAATTTACTGAATAGAATTTGAAGATTCAGCGTTTTACTGGCAGTTTTGTTTAGGTGCATTACTGCCAATGGCCACTGGTGTTAACGCAAAGTTTCGTACTGAGTCTAAGTTTAGCACCAGCTGCTCTACCTCGCCCCCCTGACGATCGAGCCTTGCTGACATGGTGAAGTTTAAACTGTTGACGGGCCCTTCAACACCATATTCTGTACGGAAGAAATCTTCAGCCAAGGGCCTAAAGTGTATTCTATTAGTGTCCCGGACAGCGGGGCCGATCTTTAATTGCATCTCTTCCCCACAAGGCAGAAGGTGATATGTGGCCCCAAAATCCTCAGAAAAATAGAGGCCTTCTGCCTGACCCAAGTCAATCTCACCAATATTATCAGTAGGCCGCAGAAGGGGTCTATAGTCGGCCCAATCCGCTTGCCGCATAGAGAGGGATCCATCCTCTTCGATACGCCATTGACCACTTATACTGCTCATGCGGGACGTTTGAAATTGTTTTTCGCCAGTTTGAATAACGCGGAAACCAGCTCCAAAGAGTTCCCCCTCAATCTGATTTTCTTCGGTGGTGAATTTCATGATCACGCCGCTTTGCGGCTCATAATATTCACCTGAAAACGCTTGCTGTGCCTCTACTGACGTGATGGTCAGCTGATCTTGCTCCCTATTTTGTTTTTCTTGTACATTCTCGCTTTCAAACACAATATCCAAAATGTCATGCATGATGGAAGTCGTGCCGGGGAAGTCAGATTGGTTTGTGATAAATGCCATTCCCATGTCAAGCTCAGGCAGGTAGGCAATACGCTTCCCATAAAGACCACCATGGCTATAAACATCATATCCCTTATACTGACCAACCCCCATCGACCAACGATAGGACCCAATTAGTCCCGGCGCATATTCAACAGATTGAACCAGAGGATCGATACGTTGCCCGCCCTCTGGCGCCTCACTTCTGAGATAGAGGAGATAAGCGGCGAAGTCCTGGATCGTCCCCACAGCGGCACCGTCACCAGATGATTCAACAAGTGTCCCCAATATTTTATAGGCCTCTTTTGTTTCATCTCGATTTTCCATCGGCTCAGGATAATAAGAGGATGCTCTTCCCTTTGACCGCACAGGTTCCCTTGCGGAAATGTAGGCTGTGTCCATATTCGCAGGTGTAAACAAAAGTGTGTCCATGGCTTCCGAAAAGCTTTGTCCACTTATCTTTTCAATAACACGCGCCAATACGCGCATGGCTGTATCACTATAAGAAAAATATGTGCCAGGTTGATGCGACAACACCGATTGCTTCAAAACCAATTCATACATCTCATCCAAAGTAAGGGGAATGTCACTCAACCCCACCCCTAAAAGAGGGATGAGCACTTCATCTTCATACAAACCTGATGTATGGCTGGCAAGATGCGCCAAGGTGATGTCGTGGTCATAGGTAGGAAAATCATCAAGATAATCCGTAACAGAATCATTCATATCAAGCTGGCCCTGACGTTGCAGTTCAAGCAACGCCATAACCACCATCGATTTTGTGGTGGAATATAGGGTATTTGTGGTATCCACCGTCCAATCAACGCCAAATTCCCAATTGGCTTTTCCCAAGGCGATCTCAGCGGCCACCTCATCCCCCTTTGTGACAGTCACCACAATGCCGGGCTTGTCTTCAGGATACGTAGCAGAAAGCCCATTGATAAGAGCTTGCTCTAGATCATTTGCAGGTGAGGCTTGCATCAGCTGTCGGGGGCCATCTTCCTGACCCGCGGTGTCGGTTGCCGAATTTCCACATGCCATTAACGGTAGCGGCAATATGGCAGCGGCAGATAAAAAGAAATTTCTAGTCATAATGTCAACACTCCAAGTTATAGGTCTGCGAGAAGACGTGCACGCCGTTCTTCTGATGATAAGATATTTTTACGATTTCGCCCCATCACAAATCCAATAACGCCAATGGTCAACCAGATGAGGAGCACCATAAACTCAAAGGGGATAAGACGGGCGCTATTTGCGAATGTGAAATAAATGGCTGATCCAATAATAAAAGTGGAAAAGACCACCCCCATGATCGGAAGTTTTAAATGTCTGTTTTCACCACTTCCTTTAGATACGGATAATCGTTTTTTAAGAAGGGCTAGGCAAACAAGGAAATAAGCCAGTCCAAAGACAATCCCCCCTGTATCGACAATGGGCAAAATAGCGGCCTTTCCGAATAGGCCACCGATGATCCCCAGAAGTGTGATGAACAGCACAGCCCGCCTGGGTGTATGGGATTTCTCATTCAAATGACCGAAAAAGGGAAAGACCACCTCAGCGCGGCCAAGGGCAAAAAGCATTCGCGACCCCCCATAAACAAAGGCATTCCATGACGTCACAAGACCACATAGACCAGCGATCACGACCAACCGGCCTCCCCATTCCGACCCCGTTGCCGCTGTGACGGCCGCTTGCACGGGTAACCCAGCTTGCAACAGCTCCTCACGGGGCATCGCAATGGAGGCTGCAAAAACAACAACCATGTAAAAGATGGTGGAGCTTACGATCGCCACAATCAGCACAGTACGGATAGCCTTAGCCGGTGATTCCGCTTTCTTTTCACTCATCCCTTGGGGAATGATGTTAAACCCGCCGAACCAGAAGGGTGTTGTAATCAGAATAGCAAAAAATCCAACCAACGGACTTGGGGGCGCGATATCCCCTAATAAGGGCTCAAAATTTTCCGCTGATCCATTGATGGTGGCAAGTGTGGCAAAAACCACTGTGATGGCAATAAGGCCATAGGTCACAATCTGTTGAAAAGCCCCAGACCCCTTTGCCCCCTTCATATTCAAATAGGCAATCACAACAGCACAGAGAAGACTGATCAGCAATCCGCCTAAGGATATATCACTGCCCGCGAATGAGTATAAAACAGGCCCCGTCAAGGTGGGCAATAGAGCTTCGAGCAACCACCCAAGGGAGACAAATACAAAGATCACGACTCCTGTGTAATTTAAGATCATCAGCCAACCCACAATAAAGCCAGCCTTCAGTCCAAAAACCTCATGAAGATAAGTGAGCTCCGCCCCCGCCACAGGATAGTCAACGGCCAATTCTCCGTAACAAAGGGCAATAAATAAAATTAACCCCCCGCCAACGAAAAAGGCGAGCATCGCTCCGACAGGCCCTGCGGAGGCAAGCCAATAGCCCAAGACGGTCATCCAGCCTACACCGATGATCGAGCCGAAACCATATGAAAATAATTGTTTTAATGAGAGTTCTTTACTGAGTTTATCGACCAATGTTTGCTCACTTTTCTTTGTCTGTTTGCTGTTCTGCAAGCTTAAAAACCATATTTAAACTCAGTTTAGTTTAACGATACATCTCCTTCATCGCAACCTATCCCCACATCTGATCTTAACCCACTATCTACCCTTTAAAATCAAGCAAAATCATATCCTTACACATATTCCACTTAAGCTTTATAGCTTATATCTTGACGGTCGAGCATCCGGAGGAGAGAGGACCAATCTCGTGAGCCGTCATAGGAAACCATATGGTTTGACCAATAGCCCTTCTGCCACTCTTTTGCGCTTTCCGCTGGCGGGATAACAAGCTCTTGACCTGTTTTGAGCATTTCGATTTGCAGAGCACAGGCTTGATCTAAATAATAGGCCAATCGAAAGGCTTGCATGACCGTTTTTCCCCCGATAAGGGCGCCATGATTACGCATCAACATTAATTGATGGTCTTTAAAGACATTGGCAATGGCCTGATTGCAATCATCCCCCCACACATCTTCATTAAAGTCATCATAGCCGACTTTTCCATGCATCATGATGCCAGCTTGCGATACAGGGAGCAACTCACAATCAAGGGAGGCAAAAGTCGATGTCGCCTTTGTATGCATATGCAGTACACAATTTAAGTCTGGCCGTGCCTCAAAAATGTTAGCCGGCGTTACAATCGCGGCAAGTTCAGGCTCTTCTAGGGTGCCCTGATCTAAATTCTCTCCCAAGGGCAATGACACCTTATGCAATCTTGACGCCTGGACTTCGCCTGGTCGTTCTCCATGGCTGTAGACAAACATATGATGAGGATCATCTTCAGCCCGCGACGTCACATACCCGTCAGTAAGATCACTCCAGCGAAAATACTCAATCAACCGATAAAGAGCGGCCGTATCAATGCGTGTTTGAATTTCCGACGCTCTCATCTCGGCTGACCATACTGTGGAAGATGCTGCTAAAGGCAAAACTGTCATAATAAACTCCGAAAGATAGAAATTATGAAAACGTTTTCATACTATGACATGATCACAAAATAAGGTCAATATTGCCATCATTCATATGGTAAAGTTAACCCTAAACTCACACTCCAAATATTTGATTTATAATAAGAAAATACTCACAAAGAACGAACTGTGCTCTCTCTTATTTTCAAAGAAGGATGAATGATCACGTTTTTAGGATTAATAGGCTTTTGGGCCAAACAATCAATGATCAGATTGGCAGCGATTGTCCCCATTTTTCGGGAAGACAGATCCACCGTGGTAAGGGACGGATAAGTGCTTGCGGCAATATCTAAATCCCCGCTTCCGCAAATAGCCAATTCGTCAGGAACGTGAAGCCCTTGCCGCTGGGCCGCAGATAGGGCCCCCGCGGCTGTAATATCACTGGTACAGAATAAACAGTCTGCCTCAGGATAGTTTTCCCTTAACGCTGTGATGATATCATTCCCCCAACGATAGCTTTCCCCAGCTTGCCTATCCTTCACATCAGCATCCAGCATAAAGGGAGGCGCCCCGCCCGTTAGATGAACCCAACGCTCGGAAAACCCATTCCACCGCTCAATATCACGCTCATAATCCTCCCCAAAAAAAGCAGGATTTGTCTTGCCCAGCTCATGGAAATGGTCTGCCACCAATTGACCTGATTTCAGGCTAGAGATGGAAACCGACATGTCTACAGGTTTTCCTTCCCCTCCCCCCCAGACCTCAACCACAGGTATATTCGACATTTTGAGAAGTTTTTTCAATTTAGGGCTAGACGGATGAAAGGTCATGATAATGCCGCTTGGCTTTCGCCCTAACATCGCTTTCGTAATGGAAAGCTCTCGGCCTTCATCATATTTCGTTTGTCCCAATATAATTTCCAACCCATGGTCAAGAGCGACCTCTGTCACCCCAGAGATTGTGTCGGCAAATGTTGGTTGCTCTACGGATGAAACGATTAATGCCAATAGGTCTGGCGCCCCGCCCCCTAATAAAGATGCATTTCGGTTTGGGACATAGCCTAATTGATCTGCAGTCTTTAAAATACGATCAAGCGTATCTTTCGCCACCAAATCAGGTTTCGTCAAAGCCCGATGAACAGTTACGACCCCCACCCCCGTGATAGCGGCAATATCCTTTAGCCCCACAGGTTCAGGGCGTTTGTTTATGTCACGCTGTTTAGAAGACATTTTCCGTTACTTTAATTGACGCTATTCAATGAAATATAGGCTTTCATACCAACAGCTGAACATTAAGAGCCCAATTCCCAAGATTTTGTTTCTTTCGATAAGAGAATATGGGTCATAAAATCGACTTGGCTGGAAATTCAAACGCGCTTTAATTTACAATTTTACAAACTCTCTTTAGACAGTTATCTCCAGCCGAGACAAGAATGAGTATGACGATGGCCACAAAAAGACTAAAGAAAATTAGCTTTGAACCACTTCAAGATCAAGTTTACGATACCATCAAAACAGCGATCATGACGGGCAAGTTCAAAGCGGGTGAAAAACTCACCGTGCGAGAAATGGCAACGTCACTGGGCACAAGTGATATGCCCATCCGGGCTGCGTTTAACCGCCTTTTGAAAGAAGGGGCGCTCGGCCAAATTGCCACAAGTGGTACAATGATTATCCCCACCATGGGCAAAGAAAATTTTCGCGAATGGATGAGCTTAAGAGCGATGCTTGAAGAAAGGGCAATTAAGCTCGCGGCCCCCAACGTGACCCAAGATACGATCGATAGACTGACCCAATTAAGAGAACGGATGGAACTGGCCAATCAAAGAGATGATTTAAAATCTCACCTAGATACAAATTTCAAGTTTAAACACACCCTTTATAGCCTATCTCACTCCCTCCTTCTCTTACAGTTCATTGACATGCTTTGGGTGCGGGTAGGCCCGTTTTTACGGAATTTATCGAATGATATCTCACCGGCCTTTTTCGATACTGAGGTTGAGGATATTGTGATTGAGGCCATTCAAAACCAGAACCCCTCATTGGCAGGGAAAGCCATAAAAGATGACATATTATTTGGTATGAAGGTTTTATTGGAGCATGATGAGTTATTTGACGACACGCCCTAAGCCAGGCCAGCCTGAAGAGACCCCCATTTATAGCTCGGCAAAAATCTCTACCAAGCGTTCAGCCTCTCCCATTCATCCACAACTTTTGTACTGTCATCCACCACTAGATATTTATTATGCTGCCCCCCTGTGGCACACGCATGGTTAGGCAATATACGGAACATATGACCATAGGGATAATCCTTCGCTGAGATCGGCTTTCCATCTTTGCGGACGATAATCCCCTGTTCTTGATTGGTTTGCTTTAAAATGAGGTCATCCATGACCTCGCCATGAATATCACAAACGACACCATAGAGTTGGTCAACCTTTTGCGCTTGGGTGCCGCGATCACGGGACATAGCCATCCAGCCCGCATCGACAATAATCCATCCCTTATCCTCTTGATGTCCGATCACTGAACATAAAATGGAAAGCGCAATGTCATCAATATCACATACGCCCACCCCCGCCATCACCAAATCAAAAGTGGCATAAACCCCGGCGCGTAGTTCCGTAACGCCATCAAGATTTCTTGCATAAAGTGCAGTCGGCGTGGAGCCTACAGAAATGTCAGGCACCTCATATCCCGCTTCCCGCAACCGAGTTGCCGCCTTGACAGATCCCACGCGCTCAACCTCAGCCAGATCAGCCACATCATCCAAGGTTTTGCAGCCATAGGAGCTGCCTGCATGGGCAGCAATCCCGCGCAACCGGGCATGTCCATCCCTTGTCAGGGCAGCGGCGACATCTAATAATTCCTCACTATCAGGATGAATGCCAGCCCGATGCCCATCCACATCCACCTCAATCATTGCTGCCATCGAAACCTTGACTTTTTCAGCATATGCCGAAACGATTTCAGCAGCTTTGATATTGTCAATCATCAAGGTAAGATCGACACCCGATTGAATCATTTTAGCCACGCGATCCAATTTATTCGGCGCAATCCCTACCCCATATAAAATATCTTTATACCCTGCTTTCGCAAATGCCTCAGCCTCAAGAAGAGTTGAGACCGTAATCCGGTCCGTATCCCGCGCATAAATTTTTGCCGCTTCTATGGATTTTAGCGTTTTGACGTGGGGGCGACGTATCACCCCAAGCTGCTCGCCTTGATCAATCATCCGTTGGGCGTTCGCCTTAAGCTTAGGCAATTCCAAAATAGCAGCAGGTGTTTCTAGGTCTTCAAGGTTCATTTTAAGCATCTCGTCTCTGGCGCAGCAATTATCTTAATATCGTGATAGTTTTAAGAGCATAATCATCCCCCCATGGCAATAGGGAGCAAGCCTCCTCCCCCATATAGGCTGTGAAGGCCGTGACTTGCCCTTGAATTCTGCAAAATATACATTGTAATGGGTCTGTCATATATCATGTCTAAAAAGGAGATTAGGGTGACTGAGGAGCGGATAATGCCAAAGCGCATGGAACCGCATGACTTTAAAAAGTGGCGCAAATTATTGGGCTACTCCCAGCGCGAAGCCGCCGATGCCTTAGGGTTGAAGCGACGCATGATCCAATATTATGAAAAGGGTGAGCGCGATGGTGAGCCTGTCGACATCCCCCTATCGGTGGCCCTTGCCTGTTATGCCCTTAGCGAAGGGGTCACAAATTATCGCGGGCCGAGCAAAAAGATAGAACGTCGCGAGGGCGCTGAGACGGAAGACGCATAATCCCCTTTGCGAATCGGTTTCGCCGCGGCAAAAGAAGACATGCAAAATTATCTCGATCTCATCCGCCATGTCATGGCAAATGGTACCATTCGTGATGACCGCACGGGGACAGGCACAAAAGGGGTTTTTGGACATCAGCTCCGCTTTGACCTTAGTCAAGGCTTCCCCTTGGTCACCACGAAAAAACTACATTTAAAGTCCGTCATTCATGAGCTGTTGTGGTTTTTGGCGGGGGATACAAATATCGCCTATCTGCAAGAGCACAAGGTAAGCATTTGGGACGAATGGGCTGATGAGACGGGGAATTTGGGCCCTGTTTATGGGGCGCAATGGCGGTCTTGGCCGGCGCCAGATGGGAAGACAGTGGACCAAATCGCCTGGGTGCAAGACGAAATCCGCACCAATCCCAATTCTCGCCGATTGGTGGTGAGTGCGTGGAACCCTGGCCAGTTAGAGGAAATGGCCCTTGCCCCTTGTCATTGTCTCTTCCAGTTTTATGTCGCAGACGGAAAATTAAGCTGCCAGCTTTATCAACGGTCAGCGGATATTTTTCTAGGGGTGCCTTTTAACATCGCCTCTTATGCCTTGCTGACCCATATGATGGCCCAGTCCACAGGGCTGGCCCCGGGGGAGTTTGTCCATAGCTTTGGCGATGCGCATTTATATCTTAACCATATGGAACAGGCGAAAGAACAATTACAGCGTCAGCCTAAGACCCTGCCAACTTTAAAGCTTAATCCAGAGGTTAGGGATATATTTAATTTTCGGTATGAGGATATTGCGATTGAGGGCTATGCCCCCCACCCA
>JBCCMT010000068.1:0-8762 GCA_039026195.1 Pseudomonadota bacterium
AGAAGGGCAAGTCAATGTGTGGGCAATCCAATTTATTTAGCCTAGATCCGCCTTTGCAAAAGCATATTCGCAGATTGAAAACCAGTCTTAATTATGAAGCGAATAAGGGCTAAAAGGGCGTTTAGCTAAAATCAATCGCCCGGCCGTTTTTCTCCCAATCTAGATAGCGAGTTGGGTCTTTTTCTCTGTCCGCACCGCCAATTTCCTCAGGTGTATCCCCTTGGGCATCAATTTTGTCACGGCGCGCTTTTGCTTCCCGAAGGGCGTGAATTTCGACATCGGTCAATTTCCGACCATTCACGATAAGCGGAATCCCATCCTCGGTGGTGGGAATTTCTTTTTGTTCATCATTTTTAGGGTCTGAAACAACTGGTTCTGACATTCTACCTTCCTATCTATAAATCTAATATAGTCAGAACGATAGAAGAGGAAAGTTCTCCCATGAATGCAGTCGTGCGAACCGGTATGTTGATTGCGGCCATGACCGCATTGTTTGGCGTGGTGGGGCTCATGCTCGGCGGGAAAACGGGCATGTTGATCGCGCTGATTTTTGCCGGCGGTATGAATCTCTATAGCTATTGGAATGCCGATAAAATCGTCTTGCGGATGTATAAAGCCACCCAAGTGGACCCTAATACGAGGGATCCACGCCTTCGGCGGTATGCGGAGGGGGTCATTGGCCTTGCCCATCGTGCAGATATGCCGCCCCCAAAGGTTTATGTGATCGACAACCCGCAACCCAACGCCTTTGCCACGGGGCGGAACCAAGAAAATGCGGCTGTGGCGGCCACCACTGGGCTTCTCTCTATGCTGACGGAGGAAGAGGTCATGGGGGTCATGGCCCATGAACTGGCCCATGTGAAAAACCGAGATACCCTGACCATGACTGTAACCGCCACTATCGCCGGGGCGATTACGGTCCTGGCCAATTTTGCGATGTTTTTCGGCGGCAACCGACAAAATGGCGGCGGTCTTGTGCAAACCTTGGCGATTATGATTTTGGCGCCCTTGGCCGCCAGTTTGGTCCAAATGGCTATCAGCCGGACCCGTGAATATGAAGCGGACAAAATGGGCGCTGAAATTTGTGGTCAACCTTTATGGCTTGCTTCTGCCCTCGCGAAAATTTCCAAAGGTGCTGCGCAAATCGTGAACCCCACCGCCGAGCGACACCCCAGCACCGGGCAAATGATGATCATCAACCCTCTCTCAGGGAAAGGCGCAGATAATCTCTTCTCGACCCACCCTGCCACCCAAAACCGGATTGATCGGCTCGTGGCCATGGCGGGCCCGAATGCTCAATATTCTCCCCAATCTTCGTCCGCGAAGGGCCCTTGGGGGTAAGTCAAAAACCTATCACCCTGCATCGAATTTGTGCTGTGCCTTTCGATGGTTTTCATGATATCTTTTCTTTATTGAGAAGCGAAGGAAGATAGTCATGACCGACCGCCATGGTGATTTTATTTGGTATGAACTGATTGTAAAAGATGTCAGCGCCGTACAGCCTTTTTACGGTGAGCTTTTGGGATGGACATTTAAAGATTCTGGTCATCCGGAGATGGAGTATCACGTTTTTTCTGCCGATGGGCCAGAGGTTGGCGGGCTGATGGCGCTGACGGAAGACATGGAGAAAAATGGCGCTCAACCCTTATGGGCAGGGTATGTGCATGTGGATGATGTGGATGCCACTGCGGATATGGCCAAAAAAGCAGGGGGTCAGATTCTCATGCCGCCCCAAGATATACCTAATGTGGGGCGGATTGCTTTTATAACAGACCCTCAGGGCGCGCCCCTTTACATCATGCGGTCTTCATCCGCCGATGCGGGGCAGCAAAGCGAAAGCTTTGCGCATAGTCAGCCCCGAAATGGTCATTGTGCGTGGAATGAACTTTTCACCAGTGATCTTGAGAGCGCAAAATCATTCTACAAGGACATATTCGGGTGGGTGCAAGCTGAAAGCATGGATATGGGTCCCATGGGGGAATATGCGATGTTTAAAAATGGCGAAGACAGCGAATTTATGACAGGCGGCATGATGAAAAAGCCAGCGGAAATGCCCGTCTCTCTTTGGGGCTATTATTTCCGTGTTCCCAGTATCGATAAGGCCCTAGCATATATCAAAGAAAATGGTGGCCAAATCATCAATGGTCCCATGGAAATACCTGGGGGTGAATTCGCCCTTAATGCTGTAGACCCCCAAGGCGCTGCTTTTGCCCTGGTTGGGAAGCAATAACAGCACAAAAGGAATTAAAGTCGTAACCGCACAATAAATGATTGTGCGGTATACAGTTTAATTGGTTGCGGTTATTTCTTCTAAAATACGTTTCGCCGCTGCCTTTGGGTCACTGGCTTTCACAATGGGGCGGCCCACCACAAGAGCATCCGCCCCTGAGTTGATTGCATCGGTCGGCGTGACAACCCTTTTTTGGTCGTCCGCGCCGCTGCCAGCAGGTCGAATGCCCGGGGTGACGATTTTTAAGGCGTCGCCAAATTGTTTTTTAATGGCACTTGCCTCTTGGGCGGAGGCAATGACGCCATCTGCCCCTGCGTCAAGGGCCATTTCCGCCCGGAAGAGGACAAGGTCCATCACAGAATGGGGGAGGCCATGTTTTTGAATGGCCCTATGGTCCCAGCTTGTTAAAACGGTCACGGCAAAAATCTTTAGGCGTTGGTCATCGCCCCGGCCTGCAACAGCGCCTTTGATCGTATCTTCATCCGTATGCACCGTTAAGATATCTGCCCCTATGGGCACAAGGCTCTGAACCCCGCGTTCGACAGTAGCGCCGATGTCAAACATTTTCACATCTAGAAAAACTTTTTTTCCTTTGGCGGATAAACTCCGTGCCAGGTCATAGCCGCCGATAGGAAAAAGCTGATACCCAATCTTGTAGAAATGCCCTGCCTGCCCGATTTCACGCACGGTTTTTTCCGCATGGTCAAGGGTGGGCACGTCAAGGGCGATAATCAGGCGGTCTTTAGGGCTCATATGGGCGCTGCTTTCTTTTGTGGGCGTTTTTTCTTTGTGGCTTTTTTCGTCGGTTTTTTGGGGAGGCCCCCTTCATGTGTTTTGGGGCGATATCCGCAAAGGTCAATCACCCCACAATGCCAACATTCCGGGGTGCGGGCTTTGCAAATATACCGGCCATGGAGGATGAGCCAGTGATGGGCATTTTGTATATACTCTTTAGGCGTCACTTTTGATAAACGATCAGAGACGGCATCCGCGGTTTTCCCGATGGCAAGGCCCGTTCGATTTGAGACCCGGAAAATATGCGTATCTACCGCAATGGTGGGCTGACCAAAAGCAACATTACACACAACATCCGCGGTTTTGCGCCCCACGCCGGGCAAGGTCTGTAAAAGCTCTCGATCTTGCGGCACCTCACCACCAAATTCGTCAAGCAGCTTTTGGGAAAGGGCGATGACATTTTTCGCTTTGTTTCGCCATAGGCCAATGGTGCGGATGTATTGGGCGAGCCCCTCTTCCCCTAGGGCCACCATTTTTTCAGGGGTATCAGCAATTTCGAAAAGGGGCTTTGTGGCTTTATTCACCGACACGTCCGTCGCTTGCGCTGACAGGGCTACGGCTACTACAAGAGTATACGGACTATGATATTGAAGTTCTGTTTCGGGGTTGGGGTCAGCGGCTTCCAGGCGGCGATAAAATTCAGCAATATGGACGCGGGTCATATTCTTCGGCATGACCCGCGCGATACACGGAAATGTCTTTTAGGAAAAGACTTTGTATTCTCTTCGCAGACTATACCTTGCCAAGGGTATTGGTGTTTTTGGCAAGTAAATAATAAAAGGGCACACGATGCTTATTGCCGCCATCGCCTGCCATTTGCGTGCAAACCTCGTTGATTTTTTCCATGATCTCATCATCGGAATGGCCGGCATCAAGACCCAGGGTTTTTTTCGCAAATCCATCCCGCACCCGCTCAAGCTCTGAGCTGTCTGAGCAAGAAACAAGGGAGCTATCGCGATTGCGTAACGCGATACCCAGTTTATTGGCAATTTTTTTCACCGTATCAGGGTCGGCATCCGCATCATATTTTTGAACTTTGGCGAGATATTCAGCGTGGTCAGCCATAGGGGCACTCCTCTAGAAATAACGATCATCATACTGTGTCAAACTTCGTTTTAAGATGCAAAGGCTTGATGTAGTTGGCGCCCCTATGGTGAAAGGGCGCATAAAACGCTAAGGGCTTAGAAAATAGCAAAATGGGAGGATCGTGATGATCAAGATTATGGGTATTATTGTTGCCCTATTGGTGGGTGTGTACGCCTTGGGTTTTGTGCTGCCAGACCAGCAGACGGTGGAAAGAAGCGTTGTGATTGACGCCCCCCAGGCGGAGGTTTTTTCCTATGTGGGGGACTTTAACGCGTGGGAAGCATGGTCCCCTTGGGCGGATATTGATCCCACGATGCAGACAAGCATTACCGGCAGCGGGGTTGGGCAGATCATGGCCTGGCAATCCGAAGACCCGAAGGTGGGCAAAGGGTCCCAAGAAATTATTGAACATCTTCCCCCATCGCGCATGGAATCAGCCCTTGATCTCGGGGATATGGGCCTCGCGCAGGTGTCCTTCATCCTCTCCCCCCAAGGGGCGGATCAAACAAAGGTGAGCTGGGTGATGAACACAAATATGCGAGAGGGAATGCCCTTCGCCATGAAACCCATTGCCACCTATATGGGCTTTTTCTTAGATGGGATGGTGGGCCCTGATTACGAAAAGGGTTTAGCGCAATTAAAGGCGGTGGCTGAGGCGTAAGAGCGCTTGACCTAATCCTTTGACGTTTCATCGGGTTTCAGATCAAGCCGATCTGCACCCGATTTGATATGCACATCCAGCTGGCGGAACGGGATATTGATATCCCGGGCGTGTAATTCATCCCAGATAGCCATCATCACGTCGGACTTGACATTGGCTGTGCCATTGGCGGGGTCTGTGATCCAAAAGCGCAAGTCAAAATCCACTGAGCTTTCGCCAAAGTTCATGAGATTACAGCGAGGTTTCGGATCCGAAACAACTCTAGGGATGGTCTGACAGACCTCCTCTGCCATCCTGGCCACCGCCTCTAAATCTCGGGTGCTGTAATCCACCCCAAAGGGGGCATGGAGGCGAACCACCCTGTCAGAGTGGGACCAGTTCACCACCCCCTCATCAATGAAGATGGAATTGGGCACCAAATGTTCATGCCCATCCCGGGTGCGGAGCGAGACATAGCGGCTTTTCATAGAGGTGACCCAGCCAAATTTGTCATCCACCTCCACCACATCCCCCGGTTTAATGGATTTGTCCGCCAGCAAGGTGAAGCCAGCGAGAAAATTGGCGATAATCTTTTGCAGGCCAAGACCAATCCCTAAGCCGACCGCGCCAGAGAAGACAGCGAGACTGGCAAGGTTAAACCCAATCATCTGAAGGGCAAAAACCAGGGCCACCACTGGCATGACAAGATTTAGGATCTTGCCCAGCATGGCTTTGAGGGAGGGGTTTAACTCCTCCACATTTTGGATTTGCCGGTTGATGATCGACGAAACGATTGAAGCAAGCCAAAAGAAGATGGCAAAGATGATCCCTGCCCGAACAAAATCAAGGGCGGATAGAGTGACGGCGGCGCGATCGCCCTCCGCAGGGGCCAAGGTGATGGAGGCGGATTCTAATTGGGTGACCACGTCCCCCAAAATGCCAAAGGCATCAAGGGCGGCGATGGGCCAGGCCACGTAAAAGGCCACCTTCGACCAAAAGGGGGATCGAATAACAAGGGTGACAAGACGGATAAAAATAGCTGCTGCCAATAGCGGGCGCACCGCCGAAATCAGCCCATTATTTTGCCCCATCCCCGACAGGACGGAGGCAAAAATCGTTACCGTTAGCCAAAGGGCAATGAGCGTCGCCACCGTGGCCAGGGCATCACAGGCGCGCCGCAAAAACCCCGGGGGCATCCGCGGCCGTAAAGAACGTTGAATGAGATTCTTAAGGCGCGGGCCAAAGATAAACGCAGGGATAATCGCCCCGGCAATCAACCCAAGCTGAATACCCATATTGAGGGTCAACACCTCGGTCTGCACCCAATTCCAAAGGTTCAACGCTAAGGTCTGATAGCGCTCCACCTGGACGATATCTGCAATCGCTGAATCAGGCGGAATATCAGGGGCATCCGACGTTGAAGGGTCTTGCGCCTCAGAAGGGGCGTTATCGCCAGTAGGATTGGGGGAGGGGTCTTCAGACGGCGTTTCCGCTAGGGGCTCAGAGGAGGTTTGGATCATAGCCTTCAGTTAAATCGGATATTAAAATGTCAAGCAACCCTAGCCTAGCTGCATCTTGTCACTCGCCTCTACCCAGCCCAGTGTCTTTCCGCTAAAGGCCCTTAAATGAATGAAGATAAAGCGCCCCTCCCTGAAAAGCCCAGCAAAAAGGTTTTTGTCAAAACCTGGGGCTGCCAAATGAATGTCTATGATAGTGAGCGGATGACCGGCCTGCTCAAACCCTTAGGCTATCAAGAAACCTTAGGCCCCGATGACGCAGACCTCATCATTTTGAACACATGCCACATAAGGGAGAAGGCGGCAGAAAAGGTCTATTCTGAGCTTGGACGATTAAAGCGGGTGAAGGAGAAAACCGGTGCGCGCATCGCGGTGGCGGGCTGTGTCGCGCAAGCCGAAGGCGGCGAGATCACCGCTAGGGCCCCGCAGGTGGACATTGTTTTTGGTCCGCAAAGCTATCACAAGCTACCGGAAATGATTGCCAAGGCGGCTCGCCAAAAGGGCGATATCCTCGAAACCCATTTTGATGTGGAAGAGAAATTCGATAGCTTGGGCGAAGTGCGGCAAGCGGAGGGGTATACGGCCTTTGTCACTGTACAAGAGGGGTGCGATAAATTCTGTACCTTCTGTGTGGTGCCCTATACCCGCGGGGCAGAGGTGTCGCGTCCAGTGGATACCATCACGGCGGAGGTGCGTAGCTTGGCCGCCCAGGGGGTGCGGGAAATTACCCTCCTTGGGCAGAATGTGAATGCCTGGCATGGCAGACCGCCCACTGGGGCAGGGGATAGCCCATGGGGCTTAGGGGAGCTCTGTCGTCATTTGGCAAAAGTAGATGGTATTGACCGCATACGGTTCACTACCTCCCACCCGCGGGATATGGATGATGGGTTGATGGAGGCCTTTGCCGAAGAACCCAAGCTCATGCCTTACTTGCACCTTCCCGTACAGGCGGGGTCTGATAAAGTTCTCAAAGCGATGAATAGGGGGCACACAGCGGAAAGCTATATCCAGTTGATTGACCGGATACGCCGCTTGCGCCCTGATATTGCGCTGTCGGGGGACTTTATCGTTGGCTTTCCCGGCGAGGATGAGACGGCTTTTGAAGAGACAATGGCGCTGGTCAAAGAAGTCAATTACGCTTCGGCCTTTTCATTTAAATATTCGCGCCGTCCGGGCACCCCGGGGGCGACCATGGGCAAACAAGTTGCCGAGGAGGAGAAATCAGAACGGTTGGCCCGACTACAAACCTTGTTAGAGGACCAAAAGCAAGCCTTTAACAAGAGCCTTGTGGGGCAAACCCTTCCCATTTTGATGGAGAAAAAAGGCCGCCAGCCTGGACAACTCGGCGGGCGATCCCCTTATTTGCAAGGGGTACATGCAACCGGGCCAGACAGCTTGATCGGCCAAATTGTTCCCGTTCATATCGAAGGGGTGATGACCAACAGTCTTTCAGGAAAGCTGGTATGAGCACAGATAGTTTAACCTTCGAAGACAATGCTCTTTTCTCTGATTTATGTGGCCCCCATGACACCCATTTGTTGTTGATTGAAAGTAAACTCGGGGTTGAGCTTTTAGCGCGGGGCAACACTATAACGTTAAAAGGCGGGGGGGAGGCCCGAACCCAAGCGCGCGCCGCCTTAGAAGCCCTTTACGCAAGGTTGCAGCAAGGGTTGCCGATCACCAATGCTGATGTGGAAGCGGCTTTACGTCTCACCGCCCATGGCGCCTTAGCGGGGATATCTGAGAAACAAACCCTGACCCTCCCCCGGCGGACGATCACCCCCCGCAGTGCGGCCCAAGGGGTGTATCTCAACCAGCTCTCCCAAAATGAATTGGTGTTTGGGGTGGGGCCGGCAGGCACAGGGAAAACTTATCTTGCGGTGGCCCATGCGGCCTTAAGCTTATTGAAGGGGGAGGTGGAGCGGCTGATCCTATCGCGGCCCGCCGTGGAAGCGGGGGAGCGGATTGGGTTTTTACCCGGCGATATGAAGGACAAAGTCGATCCTTATTTACGCCCGCTTTACGACGCCCTTTATGATGTGTTGCACACGGATTTTGTTGACCGGCGGATTGCGGCGGGGGAGATTGAAATCGCCCCCCTCGCTTTTATGCGGGGGCGGACTTTATCCCGCGCGGTGGTGATTTTGGATGAAGCACAAAATGCAACCATTGCCCAGA
The DNA here is from genome assembly GCA_039026195.1 of Pseudomonadota bacterium. Lineage (GTDB taxonomy): Bacteria > Pseudomonadota > Alphaproteobacteria > Caulobacterales > Parvularculaceae > Parvularcula. The sequence goes on from JBCCMT010000068.1 coordinate 8,447, forward strand.
TGAAAATGTTCCTCACCCGCCTGGGGGAGGGCTCACGGATGGTGGTGACGGGGGACCCAAGCCAGACGGACCTCCCCGAAGCGGGCCTTTCTGGTTTGGGGGATGCCCTTGGCCTTCTTCACAATATAAACGGGGTGGCGGTCACCCGTTTTACGGGGGAGGATGTGGTGCGGCACCGTTTGGTCAAGGAAATCGTTCAGGCCTATGACGCGCGCAGTCAACTCTCCCCTTCCTCATGATAGAGGCAGATATACAAATTGAAGATGATCGCTGGGCCGATGCCGGGTTCAAAACGCTGGCTGAGGCGGCGGCGAAG
>JBCCMT010000069.1:0-8757 GCA_039026195.1 Pseudomonadota bacterium
AGAGAGGCTGGCCACCATGGTGGACCAGGGCATGATCACCCCGCTGATTGATGAGAGCAACTTCACCCTAAATGATGTTGAGGCTGCCCATCAACGGCTGCAATCTGGTCAAGCCACAGGGAAAGTGGTGGTCGAGGTGAAGACATAAGGCCCCCGCCCTCAATCAAAAAAGCTCCCCTTGGCTGCTTTCATTTGCCTTCTCTAATGGGATAGGCTCAATCAAATGGGCGCCTGTTTCTTTCCAGCTGTTCACCCGCGGGTGGACCGGCCAAAAGACAAAGTCAGGGGCCGGCGTGCGCACGATCTCCCTCAACAGGCCGCCGTCGCGCTCATCGGCGTGCAGCCAATCTTGATAGCGCTCGGGCGGCACAATCACCGGCGAGCGGTGATGGAAATGGGCAATGGTGCCAGAGGGGACTTGCGATAACGTAGCAGCGGTTTCCATCTCGCTACCATCCTCACTCATCCAATGCTCCCATAATCCAGCAATGGAGAAGAGCGGTTTTTCTTCTGACAGCACAAGGAGATAAGGCTGCTTCTTTGAACCACTGCCTGAGGAATTTTTTGCTTGCCCTACCGCCGCGCCGCTTGAGGGCAGCCATTCATAAAAACCTGTAACGGGAAAAAGGCATCGTCTTCGCGCCCAAGCGCCGCGAAAGGAAGCTTTGCTCGGCGCCGTTTCCGATCGGATATTCACCACCGCATTTTTAAACCAGGTCCCTTGCCGATCCCATCCCGGCACAAAGCCCCATCGCATCAACACACATTCCCGTGAGCCCTCGCGCCCCGCACGGATGACGGGCACCGGCTGGCTCGGTGCAATATTGTAGCGGGGCGGGAAAGCTTCCGGTAAGAGGGCATTGTAATGGGCCTCGACCCTCGCGGCACCTTTATCTAAAATATATCGCGTGACCATGATGAAGGAAGACCTCTCCCATTGACCCATAATAGTGTAACCCTGGCGGTGGGGGCCGTCATCTTAAAAGACCAAGAGGTTTTGCTCATTAAACGGGGACGTGCCCCCTTTTTAGGGCATTGGAGCATTCCTGGGGGCAAAGTCGATTTTGGCGAAAGCTTAGAGACCGCCCTCCACCGGGAAATTAAAGAAGAAACCGGTGTCACCATCAAAACCCTCGGGCTGATCGACGCCTTTGAAGCTCTCCCTGAACATGAAGGCGATCGTCATTTTGTGATGATTGATTATGCCTGCGCCTATGTCAGCGGGGATGTGCAGGCAGGGGATGACGCGATGGAGGCGGCATTCTTCCCCCTGCCAGAGGCCTTGTCTAAATTAGCCTGGGACAAAACCCGCCAAGCCGTTCAGGGCGCCCTCGCCTTCACGGAGGGAAATATGATAGCATCGAACTTATAATGCGATTTAACCGATCTCCCCTATGCCCCCCCATGGCGATTTCCTTTCTGAGCTTGATGGTGAGCCTAGGCTTGGCACATCAAGCCTATGCCCAGGCCAATGCCCCTGTGGAAGCTAAGGATAATTTTGAGAACCGCCAAGCCGACCTGATCACCCTCTCCGGCCAGTTAGGCACCCTCCACCGATTGCACCAAATTTGTGCGCAAGCTGGTAATCTGGGCGGCAATCTAGATTTGTTCCGTGGCCGCATGACTGAATTGATCGCCTTGGAAAGGCCTATGACCCGAACCCAGCGGGATATGCAATCCCAGTTTGATGAAAACTATCGCGCCGCCAGTCGTCTTCATCTTGTGTGCGGCGAAGAGGCCTTGACCGCCCTTCAAAGAGAAGCGACCACCGCCCTCATCATCACCGAGCGGCTTTATGCCCCCTTCCGCATCAGTGAGTGAGCTTTTATATCAAACTTAAATTTGTTCTCCCCTTGTTCCCGGCAAGGCTTCTCGTTAAACCACATTTTTCCATCGACCCTCGGAGGGATCATTGTCTTTAAAATCCATCAGTGTCCGCGGGGCGCGTGAACATAATTTAAAAAATGTCTCCGTCACTATTCCAAGGGATGCACTCGTGGTGGTCACCGGCCTGTCGGGGTCGGGCAAATCCTCCCTCGCCTTTGATACGATTTATGCGGAAGGGCAGCGCCGCTATGTGGAAAGCTTGTCTGCTTATGCGCGGCAATTTTTGGAGTTGATGCAAAAACCGGACGTCGATCAGATTGAAGGTCTCTCCCCGGCGATTTCCATTGAACAAAAGACCACATCGAAAAATCCTCGCTCCACCGTGGCCACGGTGACAGAGATTTATGACTATATGCGCCTTCTCTGGGCGCGGGTGGGCGTCCCCTACTCCCCCACCACGGGGCTGCCGATCACGTCTCAAACCATTTCTGAAATGGTGGACCGGTTAATGGGCACGGCGGATGGTGCGCGCTATTATCTCCTGGCCCCAATGATCCGAGGGCGGAAGGGCGAATATCGAAAAGAATTCGCTGAGTTGATGAAAAAGGGATTTCAACGGGTCAGAGTGGACGGCGAGTTTTATGACATCGCCGATGTCCCCGCCCTCGATAAAAAGTTCAAACATGACATTGACGTGGTGGTCGACCGTGTGGTGATTAAAGAGGGGATCGAGACACGACTGGCGGAAAGCTTTGAAACCGCCATCGACCTTGCTGATGGCCTCGCCATTGCCGAAAGCGCGGATGGTGGGAAAAAGGGGGAGCCGGAGAAAATTACCTTTTCCGCTAAATTCGCTTGCCCTGAGTCGGGCTTTACTATTGAGGAAATCGAGCCCAGGCTCTTCTCTTTTAACTCCCCCCAAGGGGCGTGTCCCACGTGCGATGGCTTGGGCACAAAAATGATCTTCGACCCCGACATTGTGGTGCCCGATGGGGATATCGCCCTCCGCCAAGGGGCCATTGCGGCCTGGTCCAAAACCCAAAGCCCCTATTATACCCAAACCTTAGAAGCCTTAGGCAAAAAATATGGCTTCACAGTGGAGGATCGCTGGCGGGACCTGACGGCAGCGCAAAAGAAAAAAGTTCTGTATGGCACCAAAAATGAGAAGGTGAAATTCATCTATGATGACGGGATGCGCCGCTATGAAACCACCAAAACCTTCGAAGGGGTCATCCCCAATCTAGAGCGCCGGTGGCGGGAGACCGACAGCTCTTGGGTACGGGAAGATATGGAGAAATACCAGGCCGTCTCCCCTTGCGATGCGTGTGGGGGGATGCGTTTACGGCCTGAGGCTTTAGCGGTAAAAATCGGGGGGATGAGCATTTCTGAGGTGACCCAAAAGTCTATTCGGGAAGCCAATGAATGGTTCCGCACCATCGATAAGGGGATGACCAAGCAACAAAAAACGATTGCCACACGTATCTTAAAAGAAATTCGGGACCGCCTTCATTTTTTAAACAGTGTGGGTCTTGATTATTTGAGCCTTTCCCGTGCCTCTGGCACATTATCCGGCGGGGAAAGCCAGCGCATTCGCCTCGCCTCTCAAATTGGATCTGGCCTGACGGGTGTTTTATATGTCCTCGATGAGCCCTCCATCGGCCTGCACCAGAGAGATAATGACCGACTGCTGGAAACGCTGCGCCACTTACGCGACCTTGGAAATTCTGTGGTCGTTGTGGAGCATGATGAGGATGCGATCCGTACCGCCGACCATGTGGTGGATATTGGCCCCGGCGCAGGCGTCCATGGCGGCAAAATCGTGGCGGCAGGTACACCAGAGGAAGTGATGGACCACGCCAAATCAATCACCGGCGATTATCTGTCTGGCCGTCGTGAAGTCCCCGTGCCCACGGAAAGGCGGGTGTTTGATAAGGGCAGAGTGGTCCGCGTGGTGGGCGCGTCTTCTAATAATTTGCAGAATGTCACGGCGGAATTTCCGCTAGGCCTTCTGACCTGCGTGACCGGGGTCTCCGGGGGCGGAAAATCCACTCTCACCATTGAAACGCTGTATAAGGCGGCTGCGCGGAAATTGATGCGCAGTAAAGCCGTGCCAGGAAAATATGAAGCGATTGAGGGGCTCGAACAACTCGACAAGGTGATCGACATCGATCAATCGCCCATTGGCCGTACACCCCGTTCTAACCCCGCCACCTATACGGGCGCCTTTGGCCCCATCCGGGAATGGTTCGCAGAGCTGCCTGAATCAAAGGCACGGGGCTACAAGCCGGGCCGCTTTTCCTTTAACGTGAAGGGCGGCCGGTGTGAGGCATGTCAGGGGGATGGCGTCATTAAAATCGAAATGCACTTCCTGCCGGATGTTTATGTCACTTGTGACACCTGCCAGGGCAAAAGATATAACCGGGAAACTTTAGAGATCGAATTTAAAGGCAAATCTATCGCCGATGTACTGGACATGACGGTGGAGGAAGGGGCAAAGTTTTTCTCCGCCGTGCCAACTATCCGGAATAAGCTGGACACCCTTAATCGTGTGGGCCTTGGCTATATCAAGGTGGGCCAGCAAGCCACCACCCTCTCCGGCGGGGAGGCGCAGCGCGTCAAACTCGCCAAAGAGCTTTCAAAGGTCGCCACGGGGAATACGCTTTATATCTTAGATGAACCGACCACTGGCCTTCATTTTGAAGATGTCCGCAAACTGATGGAGGTCATTCAAGAGCTGGTGGATAACGGCAACACGGTGGTAGTGATTGAGCATAATCTGGATGTGATCAAACAGGCCGACTGGGTGATTGACCTGGGCCCCGAAGGGGGGGATGGCGGCGGGGAGATTGTGGCCGCAGGTCCGCCTGAAGAGATTGTGAAAGTTGCCAAAAGTCATACAGGTCGTTTCCTAAAACCCATATTGGCCCGGACAAAAACTCGAAAAACAGCTTCTAAAAAGGTGGCAAAGACGCCCGCAAAAAAGGCCACTAAGAAACGATCCCGTAAAAAGAATATCGCAGCATAAAAGTTTACCCTTATGTCCACTTCTCATCCCTTCGTGAATATTGACCTTTCGGCCTTGGTGGCCAATTATAACGCCTTGGCCGGATCAATTCCCAATAGTGCCCCTGGCGCGGCGGTAAAATGTAACGCCTATGGGTTGGGCTTAGGCCCTGTTTCTCTTGCCTTAGCAGAACGTGCAGGATGCCAACGATTTTTTGTGGCTTATGCGGAGGTGGGTCAAACCCTCCGTACCCTTTTATCAGCACAAGGTTTCAAAGCAGAAATTTTTATCTTTAACGGGCCCACGACAGAAACTCTTTCTTTGTTTAAAGATTATCAATTGACGCCAATCTTAAATAGTGTGCATCAGGCAGAAATTTGGGCAGAGGCGTTCCCGGACACCCCGTCTGTCCTCCATGTGGACACAGGCATGAACCGGTTGGGGGTACGGAATAGTGATCTTGGTGCGCTTCAATCGATGTCTTCCCTCTCCGTTGAGATGGTGATGACCCATTTGGCTTGCGGCTCTGACCCCACATCCACTATGACGGACCGGCAGCGGGAAAGCTTTGAGGCCGCCGCGAACCATTTCCCCCATGCGAAGAAAAGCTTTGCCGCCAGTGCCGGGGCGCTTTTAGGGGAGAAATACGGCTTTGACGTGGCCCGCTTTGGGATCAGCCTTTATGGGGCCAGCCCTTTTGCGGACCCGGACCCCCGCCTCACCCCTGTTGCGCAGTTGATGGCGCCCATCCTCCAACTATGGACCGCGCCCGCAGGGGAAACGGTGGGCTATGATGCGACCCACACGTTGAAACGAGAAAGCCGCCTGGCCACCGTGGGTCTTGGTTATGGCGACGGCTATTTACGAAGTCTATCCGATAAAGGTGCCGCGGTCATCAATGATCAGCGCGTTCCCATTTTAGGGCGCGTGTCTATGGATTTGATCACCCTTGACCTCACAGACCTGAAAGGTGACGTTAACATTGGTCAGCCAGCAGAGTTTTTTGGTCCAAATTTGCTGATCGAAGACGTCGCAGCGACAGCCGGGAGTATTCCCCATGAGCTGTTAACAAATCTTGGGGGCCGTATTGAAAAACGCTATCATTCTTAATCTATAGAGAAAGTTAAAGGGGCGGAAACCCAGGTTCCCCCTTTACCCCTTCTGGCGCGGGCCGCGGAGAGGGCCGAAGAACCTCATTGAGTTCTTTATACGCATCTCTTGGCTCATTCACCTCTAAAAAGGAAAGAAGATTAAAATAGCTTTCCTCTGCACGATCAAATTGCCACCGGGCTTGAGAAAAAAACCGGCGCCGCTCGTAAAGATTGTCATAGGCCAGGTCTAGCCGAAACCGTTCCCGATCAAGCTCATTTAAGATTTCAGCCCGATCTTCCTTATCATCTGTTCTAGATAAAGACCGCCTTAAAACCCGAATACGATACCACCGCTGACTAATTTGGCGTTCGGCAAACTGCAAACTATTTTGCGCCTGTCGATATCGGTTAAGCGAAGCCTCATAGGACCGACCAACCTCATAGGCGCGGATCGTGTCAAAATCGTCTGGCCGACAAATTTGGATATTCCCCCCACCCCTTAAGGCGCTGTCTAAGGCCCCTCGGGGGGTGCAGAAAATATCAACCCCCTTGGCCCGGCCCGCTTCATATCTTTCACGATTAAGGGTGTACCCAAACTTTTGACACTGCTCAGCACGCTCTTCCACTTTTGAGGGGTAGGCTCCATCAAGACCGTCCTGCACCCCGATGGAACGCCAATCTGCGTTTGCGCATTCGCCCTCGCTTAAGCGGTCAGCACAGGCTGACAACAAAAATAAAGCAAATAATAAGCTTGTTAAAGAACGCACATTCAAGCCCTATATGATGTCCCAAAAAATTTAGGTTACCCCTTTCACGGGGAGAAAATCAAGAGGATCCTAAAGGGTTGAATTTTCTCTCAAAATAATGAAAGCCCATAATAACTTAGCTATGCTATCTAGCATGGCGAAAGCCCTCAGTAAAAGGAGGGAGTGAAGAAAGTGACGATCACTTCATTAAAGAAAGACCCTCCCCCAAAGAGCATGACAAAAAGTTTGCAAGATACCAATTGACGCGAGCCCCCCTTCATGATAATTCCTTATTTATACAGAGTATAGTTTGGGGTTTCAAAATTGGGTGGGGCTTGTCTATTTCATGCCCCTTTATCTGGATCTCCATCAGACTTGATATTTTAAGTTCACAAGGGAATTCGACATGCAATTGATGAAGAAAACGAAACTCCATGCCATGGGGATACTTTTTGGTGCCGTATTCTCTTGGTTTGGCTTATCCGTGGCAAGTGCATCCTGCAATCCAAGAGGATGTACAGGGCAAATTACACGAATTTATACAAAAGCAAGTGGAACCGTCCATATTGGTACGGATCAAGATGAAACTCAAGCCAATTGCGGGGAGCCTAACAATGTATATTTCACTATTCGCCCAGATGCAGTTGCACGGGATATGTTCTTGGCAAAGCTAATCAGCGCACAAGCGCAAGAGAAATCTCTCTATATTCGCATTGTTGAAAGCACATCGGATTGTGAGGTCATGTATATATTAATGGACAACTAGATATCCGCTCGAAATTTTAACGTCGTGAGGGAGGTCATCACGCAGACCATGAAGAAAACGAAAATTCATATTCTCAGCATATTTTTAGGAGCCCTAGCTTCTTGGTTTGGCCTCTCCTCAGCGAATGCAAGTTGTGGTGTAAACGGATGCACCGCAAAAATAGATAGAATTTATGCCAAATCAAATGGGGACATTCTCGTCAATACAGAGGGGGATGAAACTCAAGCCAATTGTACACCTCCAGGAAATATATATCTTACGATACCATGGAATAATACCGCAAGGGACACATTCCTCGCCATGTTACTTAGTGCAAAAGCGCAAGATAAGAGACTAAACATTCGTATCTTTGCAAATTCTCCAGATTGTGAGGTTAATTACATCACAATGGATGATTAAAAATTGATCTGGTAAAATCTCTACAAGGAAATCTTAAATGACCTTAACAACGATGGCAAAAATTCGCGTTATAGGAATGGTTTTTGGAACATTCCTGTCCCTGCTCGGTCCCTCCTCAGCTAACGCGAGTTGTGGTGCATGGGGGTGTAAGGGACAGATCACGCGGATTTACGCGCAAGGAAATGGGGCTATACTCATAGGTACAGATCAAGATAAAAGCCAAGCAAATTGTACATCGCCCAATAATGTATATTTTACCGTTAAATCAAATCAGCCTGCAAGAGATACATTTCTCGCGATGTTAATCAGCGCACAATCCCAAAATAGAGAGTTACATATTCGTATTGTTGAAAATACATCAGATTGTGAGGTCATGTATATAGTGATGGATCAATAGAGTTTTATCCAGATATTCAATTCGATGAGGAAACGTAAAATGCTATTCACGAGAAAAACCAAAATTCACATCTTAAGCGTTATAGGCGGCGCCCTATTATCAGGGTTGAGCCTATCTTCAGCGAGCGCTCAATGTACTTCAAAAGGATGCAAAGGACAGATCAGTACAATTTATGTGAAATCAAATGGAGATTTACATATAAATACAGATCAAGATGAAACTGAGGCCAATTGTACACCTTTGGGAAATGTCTATTTTACTGTAAAATCTGGTGAAGATGGACGAGATATGTATCTTGCTATGCTCCTTAGCGCAAAGGCTCAGAATGAAGAAGTATATATTCGCATCATTGAAAATTCAACAGACTGCGAAGTAAAATATATGACCATGTAAGTTTATACATGGTCATCTCATTGCGTAGTTTTCAATTATGAGCTTGAATAAATTCAAGCCACTCTGCTTCCGTAAGGGTTTTTACCCCCAACTCTTCGGCTTTTTTCAGCTTTGAGCCCGCCCCCGGCCCGGCG
>JBCCMT010000070.1:0-8721 GCA_039026195.1 Pseudomonadota bacterium
CTGATGAACATAAGCCGAAGCTGATTATTGCAGGCGGGTCTGCTTACTCACGAGTATTTGATTTTGCCGCTTTCCGCGCCATTGCCGATCGGGTTGGGGCTTATTTCATGGTAGATATGGCCCATATCGCAGGATTGGTGGCCGCTGGGGTTCATCCTTCCCCCGTTCCCCACGCCCATGCGACCACCACCACGACCCATAAGACCTTAAGAGGCCCCCGGGGCGGGTTGATCCTGACCAATGATGAAAAGCTGGCGAAAAAATTCCGCTCAGCCCTTTTCCCAGGCATCCAAGGGGGCCCTTTAATGCATGTGGTGGCAGCGAAGGCTGTGGCCTTCGGCGAAGCCCTACAGCCTGACTTCAAACTCTATATGCAACAGGTGGTGGAAAACGCGAAAGCCCTTTCTGCTGTTCTGATTGAGGGGGGCTATGCTGTGGTCTCTGGCGGCACAGATAATCACCTTGCCTTGGTAGATTTGCGCCCTAAAGGCGTGAAGGGAAATGCCGCGGAAGAGGCCCTTGAACGGGCGGGCATGACCTGTAACAAAAATGGGGTGCCTAATGACCCTGAAAAACCTGCCATCACCTCTGGCATTCGCATTGGGACACCAGCGGCCACAAGCCGCGGCTTTGGCATTGCAGAATTCCAAGAAACAGGTCGGCTCATGGTGCGGGTGCTTGATGCCCTTTCTGAAGGGGGTGACACCGCCCAGGTGGAGGCAGAGGTGTTAAAAGAGGTGGAAGCCTTAACCAGCCGTTTCCCCATCTATCCCTCGTAAATATCCCCCGTTAACCAAGACAGGAGATGGGTCTGGAAAAATAAAGGGGTGGGCGTTAAGTCTTAACTATTATGCGATGCCCCTTTTGTTCCAGTGATGACACGCAAGTCAAAGATTCCCGGCCCGCTGACGATGGCACGGCCATTCGTCGGCGCAGGCAATGCAATGTTTGTGGCGGTCGGTTCACCACCTTTGAGCGTATCCAGCTGCGAGAGCTTGTGGTGTTAAAATCATCGGGCAAAAAAGTCCCCTTTGATCGGGAAAAGCTGCATCGGTCTATTTCTGTTGCCACCCGGAAAAGGGATATCGAAGCGGATGAAATCGAACGCACGGTTTCATCACTGGTTCGTGAACTTGAAGCTTTGGGGGAGGCGGAAATTTCCTCTCGCGTGGTGGGGGAACATGTGATGGCGGCCTTGCAAAAAATCGATGATGTGGCATTTGTCCGTTATGCGAGTGTTTATCGCAACTTCACAGAAGCCAAAGATTTTGAAACTTTCTTAGGGTCTTTGGATAAAGACCCCTCCTCTTCCTCACCATCGTCTTAAAGTTAGTGTCCTATGCATCCCCCTTCCTTTCGTCATGACCCAAACACCACCCTAGAGGCCCGGACCATGGCGCGGCTCGCCGCTGTCCAAGCGCTTTATCAACTTGAACATGCCGATATGGGGGTGGAAAGTGTCGTGCGCGAATTTCTCACCTATCGCCTGGGCGGCGAAATTGAAGGGGCACTTTTGCGAGATGCCGATGGCGACTTTTTCGCAGAGATTGTGCGCGGGGTGGTGGAAACCCAAAGGGGAATCGACCCCTTCATTCAAAAGCATTTGTCAGAGGGCTGGACATTAAAACGGCTTGATGCAACGGCCCGGGCGATCTTGCGGTGCGGGATTTATGAGTTGATCCGCCGACCTGATGTTCCTTATCGTGTGGTGGTGGACGAATATGTTGAGCTGGCCAATAGCTTTTTTGAAAAGGGCGAGACGGAACCCCGTTTCATCAACGGCGTTTTAGATGCAAGTGCGAAAGAGATCCGCAGCGATGAGGTGGCGTAAGGGCTTTTGTGGCTATATTTATTTTCTGTGTAAAGATATTCATTAAATTGTAGCGCAGATATGAATGAATTTGATTTTATTCACACCTATTTCTCGCCCCTCTCCGGGGCAGGGGCCTTTGGCCTGAAAGATGATGTGGCTGTTTTTGCTGATGCGGTTATTACAAAAGATGTGTTGGTGGAAAATGTCCATTTTCTTTCCGCCGATCCTTTAGATCAGGTGGCAAGAAAAGCCCTTCGGGTGAATATATCTGACCTGGTGGCAAAGGGGTGTCAGCCTACGCATTATTTTCTTGGGCTGGTCTGGCCAAAAGAGGCGGATGAAGCCTCCATCGCCACTTTTGTAAAGGGGTTGCAGGCGGACCAAACAACCTTTGGGGTCAGCCTTCTTGGGGGGGATACGACGCGTCATCGCCTCCCCAATGCGCCGTTGACCATCAGTGTAACCATGGTGGGAGAAAAAGTGGGGGCAGGGCATATTCCCCGGTCAGGTGCCGGGCCAGGGGATGCTGTCATGACCATTGGAAGTGTTGGGGATGCTGGGTTGGGGCTTCAAATGCTGCAAGGTACGTTGCCTCAAGACCCAGCGGCGATTGAAGCCTATCGCCTGCCTCACCCGCCTCTGTCGATGATCAGTACCCTGGCACGATACGCCACTGCCTCCCTTGATATTTCTGACGGGCTGATGGCGGATGCAGCCCATCTTGCAGCAGCGAGCGGGTTGACGGTGAAGATTAATGCCCCGCAAATCCCCCTCTCTGCTGTCGGCTATGACTATGTAGAGAAACGGGGGGCAGACAGTCTTATCTTTTTACTGACGTGCGGGGATGATTATCAACCCCTCTTCACCGTGGCCGCTGAGAATATATCGGCTGTGCAGAAGGCCGCCCAAGAGCATAAGGTTAGGGTGACCAAAATTGGCGTGTGTGAAGAGGGACCAGCCCATGTTGTTTTGCAAGATGAAGAGAGAAACCCTATCCATTTTGAAAATAAAGGGTATACACACTTTTAAAGCATTTCCAGGCCAAGTGCGTGCAGTTGACCGTACAGAAATGCGAAAAAACAAAGACTTAAAGCGTCTCTAGGATTCTATTTGAAGCGGAGACGCTTCAGTCCGCTAAACGAGCCATTATGGCCTCTAACGCAAGCCGATAGCCATCACTTCCCAGCCCTGTAATCACCCCATCCACAGCCGGGCTCACAAAAGATCGGTGCCGGAATTCCTCCCGCGCATGGGGGTTAGAAAGATGCACCTCAATTTTAAAGATCGAAATGGCTTTTAAGGTGTCGTATAGAGCAATGGAGGTATGGGTATAAGCTGCGCTATTTAAAATAAGCGCATCTGCCTCTGCACCTGCGCGCTGTACCCAATCAATCAATTGCCCTTCATGATTGGTTTGTGCGAATAAAAGCTCCGTTTGGTGAGCATCAGTGAACGCACGGCACGCCAATTCAATGGCCTCTAAGGTGTCAGATCCGTAAATTTCCGGCTCTCTTGTCCCAAGCAAATTCAGATTAGGGCCGTTTAAAATATGGATGGTGGGCATAGGGGCCTCTTTTTAAAAATGGAAATATCTGTTTTTGGCGGGTCTTGCTCAAAAGGGCAAGGTCGAGAATTTTGAGCATCGAGCCAACATCTTATCGCAGCAGATATTCACACCCCCCCCGTATCAGGTACGGGGTATGCTTATCCGCGATGCGCTCTGGGGAATAGGTATACCATAATTGCGCAAAAAGCGCTTGCTTTATGTGAGATTATATGTTCTTATTTTGTTCTTATTAGGGAAGAGAGAGACCGACAAATGTCCTGTGCGGGCGCTATGCGTCTGGACAGGGCGATATTTATTTGGCGCAAAAATAGTCAGATAAAATTTACGTGCAGATAAGAGTAGGGTCTACCCAATGGACTATATTCCGGCAAAGGGACTGAAATATTTATTCATTGATTTTAACGCCTTTTTTGCCGCCGTGGCGCAGCAGGATGAACCCGCCTTACGGGGCAAACCTGTCCTGATCTCCCCCCTGAAATCAGAACATTCCGGGGCTATTGCCGCAAGTTATGAGGCCCGCGCATTTGGCATTGGCCGGGGGACCTCCATTCGAGAGGCCCGTAAGCTGTGCCCAGATATTATTATTCGCCCCGCGCGCCATGACCGATATGTTGAAATTCATCACCAGTTAATGGGGGTGATCAAAACAGTTCTGCCGATTGCGAAAACCTATTCCGTTGATGAAGCGGCTTTTTATTTAAGTGCTTCAGAGGGGGAGGCGCCGGCCGCGTTGGCCACGGCAAAACGGGTGAAGGAAGCCATCGCGGCGGAGGTGGGGCCAGCTTTAAGGTCCTCGATCGGGGTGGCGCAAACACGGCTATTGGGCAAGATTGCCGCTGGGTTGAATAAGCCCGATGGTCTTACAGCCTTGCATACGGACGAATTACCAGATCGATTGGCAGGTTTGCCCTTGAGTAATATCCCGGGGATTGGGGCGGGCATTGCCCTTCGACTGGCTCAGAATGGAGTGCATGATTTTCCAAGCCTCTGGCGGCTCGCGCCAAAACATGCCCGGAAGATATGGGGCTCTGTGCAGGGGGAGCGGTTTTGGTATGCCCTTCATGGGTTCGAAGTGGCGGAGCTTGAGCAAAATCGGTCCATGTTTGGTCATTCTCGCGTATTGGGGGGACCCCACCGGTGGCCTGACGAAGCCCGCCTTGTGGCCCGTGCGCTTTTGCTAAAGGCGGCCAGCCGGTTGCGATTAGATGAAATGATGGCTTCTAAATTATCGCTGATGATAAAACTTCGGCCAGAGGCACGATGGGAAGGGGGAGCGGCATTTCATCCGTCACAAGATAGCTACATATTTCTTCAGCATCTCAACCAACAATGGGATCAATTTTTAACGGCGTGGGAGGGGGAGTTATCAAGGCAACCGTTGCGAGGCGTATCGGTTTTTCTTCACGGGCTGCGGGCGCAGGATGACCCCCGGGTATTGCAAAGGGATCTTTTCTCCGCCCCGCAACGCTATAGGCAGGATCAAAAAAAATCTCGGCTTTGGGCCACCATTGATGATATCAATATGGATAAAGATGGCCGGTTTGCAAAGTTAGCCCTTGATGGGGGAAAACAGCGTCGGCAGGGGAGTACCGCCCCCAAACACGTTATGCTTGCCGCCCAACAACAGGTGGATCTTGATTATTTAGGGGTCAAAATTGCCTTTGGGCGGGTGCCTTCGGAAAAAGAGTTTCTCACCTAAAGCGTCTCCGCTTCAATCGGATTTACGGAGACGCTTTAAATCTTTGTTTTTCGCATTTCCGAATGGCCAACCGGACACACCCCGGATCGGGGTCCGGGGCAGGCTTGGCCTGGAAATGCTTTAAGTGAAAATGAAAGCTTCCTAGAAGGCTACCCCCATAACGCCGTGGATGGGGGCGCAACATTCCCCTTCTTAAATGTCAACGCCGGTTCTTCGTCCGCTGCCAAACTCAAAGGGCCATCAAGGTCACACCAATCGCAGCTTTGCGCAAAAACAAAGGCGGGCGCCATGCCAAGGGAAGAACCAATCATATTCCCCACCATGAGCTTTAGTCCCATTTGACGTGCCATTTGCCCAATGGCAAGAGCAGAGGTCAGCCCCCCGCATTTGTCAAGTTTCACATTAACAGCTTGGTAATGGGAGGTGCAAAAGGGTAAATCATCCGCTGTCTGAAAACTTTCATCTGCGCAGAGGGGGATAGGGCTTTCAATTTTTGACAAAGCCTGATCTTGCCCCGGCGGCAGGGGCTGTTCCACCATTTCAACGCGGGCGGCCTCTAAAATAGGGAGCATTTTCTCCAAAGTTGAGAGTGACCAGCCCGCATTGGCATCAATGATCAGTCGGGTGGAGGGCAGACTGTCATGCACGGCCTGTACCCGATGCTCATCTTCAGTTGCCCCCAGCTTTAATTTGATGATGGGAAGATCGCTCATCTCTGCGGCTCGCGCGGCCATCTTTTCAGGGGTATCCAGATAAATTGTGTCCACGGTTTCGATGGGCTGAAGATCTGGTAGCCCCGCTAGGGACGTCACACTTTTCCCCTTTATTTTTGCCTGAAGATCCCAAAGGGCGGCATCAACTGCGCATCGTGCCCCATTCGCGGGGAGGAGGGTCGCAAGGGATAATCGGTCATCAACGGATGTAATAAAAGGCCGTATAGACTCTATTTGCGCCGCTAAACTTTCAACATTCTCGTTACGATAAAAAATGGGAATGCCTTCCCCACGGCCCTGATGGCCGTTTTGTGTTGCGGTGACCACCACGCAGTCAATCATATCCCAGTAGAAATCTGAAATATATAAACGGTTTTTTAAAGGCCGCTTTATCGTCTTTACAGTGATAGATAGGGCGCTCATATCATATCCCTATACGGATGGGGGAAGGGGCGTATAGCTTGTGATGAAATGAAAGATGCTGGTCGCTTCAATGATATCTTTCGCCTCAAACTCTATTTCATAGGCGCTAATGCGCGTTATAAAGGGAAGGTAAGACAAAAGTTCAGCTGTCCAATGATGTTTCAGCCCCATTTGAATGTGTAAAGGCCCGGAAAGGCGAAAGTCGTCATCGGATCTATTTTTGATCGCTTGTTCTGCCTTTTGTTGAATAAGACGACACGCCGCAGAGGGGGTTAATGTCCGTGCGGAAAGCCGGCTATATTCTTTTTTCACCTGGGCGGTTGCAATATGTGTCCCGAGAAGTGTTTCAGCATGATGGCAAGTGGCTTTATCCCCACTTACCAATAGGACGGGAACGCCATAATGGCCGGCAATGGCAGCGTTCACGGTTAGCTCAGATGCCATTTGGTCATTTATCTTTACATAGCTAATCTGCATGCCCCTGAATGTATGGGACAGTACACCATCCACCTCATGCCCCCCGGTATGATAGCCTAAGCAAAAGGCAATATCGCAATTTTCATCCACCCCTTGCATCATGGCCATGGGGCGAGGCCAAGACCGGACGATTTCAACATCTGAGGGTAAAGCATCCAAGTCTAAATTATCAGCGCCCCCATGGCCATCGGCGATAATGAAATCCGTTGCGCCAGCGGCCCTTGCCCCCTCCACCGCGGCTGCCACCTCCGCGGTCATCCACTGGCAGGCTTGCGTATATCCATGCCCCCCGGGGACCGTGTGGGAGGTGCCCGTCACCCCTGCGACCCCTTCGATATCAATGGAAATAAAAATGCGCATAATTCCTCATATGGTCGACAGCGTGCGGATAAAGGAGTAAGACCTTACGAACAAACAGGACATGATGCAATGTTGAACCCCATTCTCTTTTTCGTTGTCAGCCTATTTTTCTTTAGTCAATTTTGGACCTCTGCCATCGCTCAAGAGACACCTCAAACCTTAGAAGAATTGGACCAAAAATTACAGCAAGTGG
The DNA here is from genome assembly GCA_039026195.1 of Pseudomonadota bacterium. Taxonomy (GTDB): domain Bacteria; phylum Pseudomonadota; class Alphaproteobacteria; order Caulobacterales; family Parvularculaceae; genus Parvularcula. Next base: position 7,246 of record JBCCMT010000070.1, read on the forward strand.
TAGACCAGGCAAAACTACCGGGGGCGTCCATCGCGGTGGTGGAGGGGGGAGAGTTGATTTTTACAAAAGGCTATGGGCTCGCTGATGTCAAAGCGGGAAAACCGGTTATGAAAGAGACCCTTTTTAAGGCGGGGTCGACATCGAAAAATATAACTTCTTTGCTAGCGCTTATCTTGTCAGAGGAAGGCCGAATTGATTTAACGGCCCCCCTTTCTCAATATCTGCCCGACATTGGTCTTAAAAATCCCTATGAAGCCACCCATCCTCTTCGCCTGGTTCATCTTTTAGAACATACCGCAGGGTTGGAAGGGTCCACCTATAATGAATATGCCTCTTCGCAGGCTAATATGTCTCCTACGGAATATGCTTATCTTTTGGGGCCAAAGCTGAAGGTCAGATGGGTGCCAGGATTTTATTTTTCCTATGCCAATAGCGGGCATACCCTCGCCGCAGCCGCGATGGAGCAAGCCACGGGCAAAGATTTCGATACACTTGTGAGAGAAAAAATATTTGCGCCCCTTGGCATGGTGAATAGTTATTTCTCTCGCGATCAAGTCGATATGGACCAGCTGTCTATGAGCTATGCCAATGATGGGCAAACAGAGCAACCCCATTGGGATATGTTGATAAGACCCTCTGGGTCGCTCATCACAACAGCGGCGGATTTGGCCCAAATTGTGAAGCTTTATGCGAACCGTGGGAGGCGAGAAAACGGAGAATTTTTGACCACAAGCGCCTTGGTGCGCATGGAAACACCGTATACCTCTGCTATGGCCCGCGCTGGACAACGGGTGGGGGGCTATGGGTTAGGGAATTTTGGCTTTTTCGAGGGCCCTCATCTTTTTCAAGGTCATTGGGGCGCAACAGAGGGGTTTCGCACCCATATGGGCTATATGACCGAGGGGGGCGGGGGCTATGTGGTGATGGCGAACGCGGATGAGGGGACGAGCCATCAGTTGAGGGGGTTGATTTCAAGCTATTTGACAAGGGCGCTGCCAGCCCCTTTGCCGCTTGAGCTTGATGTTCCGCTCCAAGATATCACTCCTTTTGAAGGGTGGTATCGTCCGATTTCTGAAAGCATGGTTTTGCGGTCTTGGCTATGGGCAACCTTTGGGGCTGTTCATCTTCGCCAAGAGGAAACAGGGATTGTTCTGGACCCTGTTCTTCCCTGGTTGTCCCGCCAATCGCTGGAAGCCGCTGGCGGATCTTTGTATCGATTTCCAAATATCGGGGTACCCACCGTTGGGCTTGTGCAAGGCCCTGAAGGTGAGCCCGTTTTGGTCAATGATATGGCGTATGAACAAGTAGGTTGGGCGCAGGCAGTGTTGCCATTTTATCTGTTGGTTTTGGGCATTCTCGTAGCCTTGACCACGCTTCTTTACAGTCTTTGGTGGGTGCCTGTTTATATCTTTGGAAAATTTGTAATGGATGATCGGGCCATCACCCGGTTCAGTCTCTTCTTAGGCGGGGGAAGTC
>JBCCMT010000071.1:0-8578 GCA_039026195.1 Pseudomonadota bacterium
AATCCGCCTTCATGCGCATCGCATTCGCAAACTTGTGAATCAAAACGAGCTGCATTTAACGCGTGCTCGTTAGGACCTCAAAGTCTGAAAAGGTGGCGGTAAACTCTGTATCGATCTTTTTAAAGGGTCTTTTCCCTTTTTGTTTTGACGTCAACTTGGTGAGCAAGGGAAGGCCATTTTCCCCCTGCCGCGTAAATATTTGATCGACTACAAATTCCTCCATTTCCACAAGCGGGTAGGGGAAGAGGGGCTCAAGCGCTTTGACTTCATAGCGCAACAATGTGGGCGGGCTTTTCTGTACCGTCAACCGCGCATGAACCCGCTGGTGGATATCTTCAGGCAGATCCCGCTTATTCGCCTCCGGTGGGATGAATTGATAAATATACTGCGCATCTGTTTCGTTGATAAGCTCAACATCTGTTAAATAGGGGCGATAATCGGCATAAAGCAGGCCGCCAATTTTGGACTCAGATTTTTGAACATTTCTCAATTTTGTTTGAGCTGACGGGGGCAAGGTATCTGGTGCCCCTTCAAGCAGAGACCAATTCTCAGTTTGCGCATTATAGCGTTGTTTCACTATCGGTTCGCCAGGCCATTCAAAGGTCATGGTATAGGAAACTTGCAAATTTTTATGGGCCTCTGCTTCTGTTAAAGCTTGGTCCAAGGGAGGTGGTAACTCATCTGCATATGCTTCTCTTGGTAAAGCGACGATGAGAAGGGTGACGAGTGCGCTTATAAATTTAAAGGGCATCATAGACCACCTGGAGCAACAAAAGTGCGCGGGGGTCCGCCACGAGGGCAGGGGACATTTTGTTAGGCACATAGGCAAAGGAAAGCCGATGGGCAGGGTCCACTAACACACAAGCGCCGCCAAATCCGTAATGTCCGAGCGCCGTGGGGGAGGGCCCTAAGATATGATTTGTATTTTTCATCAGGCCCGCTGCCCAAGAAAGGTGAAAGGGCAGGACCAAATCGTCTCCCTGGATACGTTCTTTTAAAGCCTCATTTTGGATCGCCTTTGTCACTTGATGATGATCACTGACAAAAAGCTGCATCAACTGCGCCAGACTGCCGCTTGTGCCATGCATATTTGAGGATGGGATTTCTGCACGTATCCACGCCTCACGCGGGGCGCCCCCAGCAGAGGACCATTTGGAAAGAAAAGCTGCTTTTTTCAGCTGAGTGATCTCCCCAAGATCAGGCGGGGCAGGGGGTTTCACCATGGGCCCCACGCGCGCGAGGTTTTCATCTGTAAGCCCACAATGAATATCGGTTTCCATATCCCGCAGATGCGTACCAAGCATTTTCCCCGTCGCCCGGCGCATGATTTCATTTATGATAAACCCAATGGTTTGGGGGTGATAGCCATTCTGCGTGCCCGGCGGCCAAAGGGGTGCCATGGCGGCAAGACGATGGGCAATCGCATGATGGTCAAGCCATAGGGCAGTGTCTATCTCCTCGGTGAAGGCCGCAAGCCCAGCCTGGTGGGATAAGGCCTCCGCCAGGGTAATCCCTGATTTGCCAGTCTCACCAAACTCAGGCCAAAGGGTTGCAAGGGGGGCATCATATTCAAGGTGCCCAGCCGCCACAGCTTTCATCACAAGGGCAGCGGTTACCGCTTTGCCTACGGAGTAAATGCAAACAAGGGTATCGTCAAAAGGGGCTGTTTTTTGTCGATCCCGATAGCCCCCGCGCAAGTCAACCAAAAGCTCTCCGTCGATGGCGACACTGACACCGGCCCCCAGATCATCGCCTTGGTCAAGGGACTGCGCCAAAACATCCTGAACAGCGGAAAAACGGGAGGGGCAAAGGCCTTGAACAATCATTCTTATCGCGCAATCACACAAGCCAGACCAGAAACAGCCACCGCCCGCGCAATTTTAGGGTTGTCTACCCCGCTTAAGGTGTCGATGACCCCGAGGCTAGAATTGCTGCGGGTGAGGTCCACCGTGAACTGAGCGAACTCACTTAATTCTTGATCATCTAAGCGCTCATCTAATTCTTTCGCCATGCAAGAAGCATTTTTAGAAGAGAGCCCTAATTCTTGAAGACGGTTTTCAATGGTGAATTTAGAGGCCGTGGCGCAGGCGGAAAGGATGATAAATGCCCCTAGAATAGGTAATGTTTTTTTCATGGAAAACCCTCTTTTTAAAAACTAGTAGAGCCTTTCGCTTCCCCTATTTGGATAGGCTCTTATATCGTCAGCATAGCGTATTTTAAAGGAAATTCAAACCATGCATAAAAGCGCTTACCGAAAGGGGGGTTCATCAAAACTCCGCAATTTGCGGGAGTGGAGGGAGCTGGCCCCCTCCCGCCGGAAAATTTCTAAGGCTTCGATGCCTATTTTCATATGCTCTTCAATGGCCCGTTCATAAAAGCGGTTGGCTGCCCCAGGCAGTTTAATCTCCCCATGTAAAGGCTTGTCCGACACGCATAAAAGGGTGCCGTAGGGCACGCGATAGCGATAGCCATTCGCAGCGATAGTGGCGCTTTCCATATCAATCGCCACGGCGCGGGCGCGGTCTAGGGTGCGGGCTTCGTCTCTAAAACGAAGCTCCCAATTGCGGTCTGCTTGGGTGACCACAGTACCTGTCCGTAGGCGTTGTTTTAGGAGATGCCCATCATCCCCTGTCACCCTTGTGGCCGCTTCATTAAGCGCCAATTGGACTTCGGCAATGGGCGGGACGGGAATGTCTGGGGGCAACACAGAATCAAGGACCCCATCTAAGCGCAAATAGGCATGGGCCAGCACATAATCCCCTAACCGTTGAGAATGGCGCAAGCCCCCGCAATGGCCCACCATAATCCAACATTGGGGACGTAAAACGGCCAAATGATCTGTAATGGTTTTAGCATTTGACGGGCCCACCCCAATATTCACCAAGGTAATGCCGCCCCCATCAGGCGCGGTGAGGTGATAGGCGGGCATTTGATGTTGGCGCCAAGGGCTTTGTTGAATAGTGCTGGCAGCCCCCTTCATCTCCGCTTTCACTCTGACCCCGCCGGGGGCCACAAATTCTTGATATCCATTTTCGCCTTGAAGTTTTTCAAGGCCGATCTGAACAAATTCATCCATGTATCGATGATAATTTGTAAACAGAATAAATTTCTGAAAATCCTCAGGGTTTGTGCCTGTGTAATGTTTCAAACGTTGTAAAGAATAATCGGTCCGTAAGGCACTGAAGAGGGAGAGGGGGCGGCTGCTCATCTCCTCCCCCACGATGGAGGAGGGCGTGGCGTGATACCCATCCGCTAGGTCGTTATTGATCACCGCCAGGTCAGGTATGGGGAAATAGCGCGCTAGCTCTGCTGGCGGTGTTGTCTCCGCATCCACCCCATCGGTATTTTCAAGCACGAAAGGGTAGGGGATGTCATTGGTTGAAATACTGACAAAGATGTCAACATCATATCGCTCCACCAATAAAGACAGCTGTTTGATGAGATAGTCTTTGTAAAGCGCAGGGTGGGCTATATCCGCCTCGTAAATACCAGGCGTTTTTAAGGTGCCAAACGCAAGAGAAATGGCGGGCACCACTCCATCGGGTGCATAGACGATGCGAAGGCTTGGATAGCCAAAATGGCCAGGCCCAGGGGGGATCCTTCCCTCTTCCACAAAAGCCTTAAAGGCTTTGCGCAGCGCGGTGGCGCTTTGGCTATAGAAGAGGATGAGTTTGTCCACAGCCTCCGCCGGGGAGGCTGCTTTTTGCCAATCTATCTTATTCGGCATCTTTTTGACGGAAGGTCACCGCAAAAAGAGGCTCCCCGTCAAATAAGTCCTTCGGCCCCTCAACCCCTTCGATCATTTGAAAGTGGCGGGAGGTGATGGACCCCTCCATCACATATCCTTTTTCCGCCATGCGGCCGCGGTGAAACTCAAGGGCAGCGGCGGTAAACTCACGGGCGAGAATGGTGATTCGGGTCGGCGGTTGAGACATGAAAGGCTCCTTTAGTCGTGTGAATAAGCTTGCTTAAGGGCAAAGCAGGTTTGGCTGGCTTTTTCAATGATCAAGGCAGGGGGCGTAAGCCATGAACCTATGGATTTTGGCATTATTTCGCCCAAAAATCTGACGGGCGGCCTGCTTTTTCTAAAAATTGAGGGATGTCCTCACTCAAGCTTTTTTCCACAAAATCCCGTGTTTCAGGCGTCCATCTTAAGCTTGCGGCTGGGTCCACCGGGCGGCGGAAAAAGGGTTTGACCTGATCCACAAGGGCTTGGGGGAGCAAAGATCTAAGGGCTTTAAACCCTGACCAGCGGCGAGCTGAGCCAAGAAGGGCACTATCTTGGGTCTTTTCATCGCGGCTATTCAGCTGCCGAATTTCAACATCATTTTTGGAGGGTAAGCCCAAAAAGGTCAGGCAATCGTTAACCACAGCCTTGGGGTCGGTGATGAAGTCTTCATAAAAAAGGATATGGATTTGCGACATAGGGTAATGCGCAAGATAGTCCTCAAGCCGTGCGAAATACTGACTGGTCTGCACCAATTGTGGCCAGCTTTTCACTGCCTCATGCAGGGGAATTGTGGGGAGGCCGTTGTGTAAGGCCTGCACATAATGGGATTCAAGCCGCTTTATGGGCTCGCGCACCATATAGATGAGCTTTGCCTGCGGAAGATGCTTGGCCATGCGTTCGGCGGTGACTTTTGACCGGGCCCCTTCGGTATAGTCTGGGGTGCCTTCGGCGATCATGTTCCCCGCGGGCGCATCTTTGAAAAGGGACGTGTACCAGTCGATCCCTTGATCATATTTATCGTTGAAAAAATGGGCTTCTTTGCCTGGCAGCATATAAATATCTGGATGTTGGGCAAGGACATCACACAAGGTTGTGGTGCCCGCCTTGGGCGAGCCAATCAGTATAATGTCCGGCAAGCGTGCCATAAATAACCCTTATCATTAGCCCGCCCTGCCTTTCGCTTCTCCCTATTCAAAAAGAGGGCCGAAAGGCAAGATGGGGTGATAAGTGTTTACTGGGAAAGATTTAAGGCTTCTGAAATAGCGTTCCAGGAAATCACCTTAAAATTTTGCGGTTTCCGAGGGCGATTATACCCATCTTGCACCACCAGTACCCCATTGGGGAAATTTGGGCCAAGGCGAGCTGAGGTGGCGTCAAGGCCGTCAGTTTCCTGGGCGCCGTCAATGGTCTCCCCCGGGACCACGGCGAAACGGCCAAGAAAGGCACGGCTTTCCCGGTCATAAATAGCGTAAGAATGGTTCCCTTGGCTCGACGCAATCAAATAGCCTGAGGTCTCCCCGGTTTGATAAATGGTCAGACCTTCAATATCAGCCGTAATGCCATTGGGTCCGGCCACATCATCCACAAGGGTTGAGGTGGCGCGCTGGCGATAAAGGTCTTCCAATTGAAAAGCGTGAATGCCCTTGGCTTCTTCCCCCACATAAAGGGTGCCGTTGGCCTCATCAAAGACACAGCCTTCGGGCTGGCTGTCCACCGAAAAGCCATATTGGCCTAAAGCGCCTTGTTCGAGGTCGATGATATAAAGATCCACATTCCCTGATTTATGGGTCACGGCCACCAGGATTTGTCCAATGCGTCCCTGCTCATACCCCATACAAATGCCGTAGGGTTCAGGCCGAGCGGTGGGGATTTCTGTCAGTAAATCTGTGCCCGCCTCCGTGACGCTCAATATACCGATTGTGTTATTGTCGCGATTACTGGTGACCGCAATATCCACCGTTTCTGTGGTGACCGTTTGGCTTGTCCCCTGATTGATGGTCATGGCCTCCACCTGCGTTGGGATATTTTGCCGAAGGTCCACATTGTTCGGGGCGGCGAGGGGGAGGAAATGCACCACCTCCCCTTGGAGGTTATAGCTATAAAGCCCGGCTTTTTTATCGGTGCCGAGGATCAAGCTTTTCGCGCTGTTTGTAGGGTGCACCCAAATCGCCGGATCGTCCGCTGCGTCATCTTTGGTTTTGACCGGCACTGTTTCTACAGCGGCGGTGACGGTGATGAGATTGGGGTCATCGGGAAATTCGCCAGGACCTGTAGCGCAGGCAGTGACAAAACCAAGCATAGCTAAGCTTACATATTTCAACATCAAACAGGTTCCTCACAAGGGTATCGGAAAAAGGGAGTATAGAAAAAGGGCGCAAGATCGCCAAGTGGCCATGCTTGCGCCCTTCATTTAAGGCATATTAGTATTTGTACTGAACGCCAAAGCGGGCTGACCACCCATATTCCTCATATTGGCTGAGGAAGTCGCCTTGCTCATAACGAGAGACCGCCACAAAGGGTTCGTCATTGACGTTTTTGAAGCCCGCAAAGACGCGGAACTGCTCTGTTACTTTCACTTTCATATCCACATCAACTTGGATATGGCTGTCCACCACCCGGTCAACGCCGTCCCCTGCGAAGTTGATTTCATCAATGAAGTCATCGCGATAGGTGGTGGCGACACGAAGGTCAAAGCGGCCTTTGTCATAGCCGAGAATGGCATTGAACACATTCTCCGATTGACGGGGAAGGGTGATGTCCCGTTCCCCTTCTTCTGTGGCCACGCTAGTCTCCCCATCAACATATGTGTAGTTCGCCCCAAGGATCAGCCCATCAAAGGGCGCTGGAAGCTGATCAAGCGCCTGTTGGTAGTTAAGCTCCACCCCAAAGACCGTGGCTTCATCCAAGTTCACAAAGAAAGAGGCTTCATCAAAGGTTTGGCCAAAGGCGGTGAACTCACCAAAATTTTGTAAGGCGATAAAGTCTTCGATCTGCTTATAGAAAACCCCGCCTGACAAAACGCTGCTTTCAGTGGGGTACCACTCAATGCTCGTATCGAAGTTGTTGGCGGTTTGACGGTCAAGGTCAGGGTTGCCCAATGCCGCTTCGTTATCGTCATTCACAATGGCGGACGCTGTTTGAGCTGTCATGCTCGGGCGAATAACAGAGCGATAGTAGGATGCCCGGCCAATTACATTTTCAGCGAAATTATACCGTGCGTTGATGCTTGGTAACCAGTCTGTGTAAGACTTGTCATTGGTGAGGAAGGTGATGTTTTCTAGGTCAGGGTCAATATTCTCATTCACATTCCGACCTTCGCCTTCAAACTCCGTATGCTCTACCCGAAGACCACCGACAACGCGAAGGGCGTCGAAATCACCACTCCCCATGATATAGGCAGCATAGATATTTTCTTCTGAGTCAAAGTCGGCTTCGTTGCTGGCCACAAGGTCACGTTCAAAGTCCTCTTGGTCTTGGCTGTTCACAAAATCACGTACCTGACTTGGGTTCGGCACTGGGCCGAGATTATCAAGGGCAAAATCGAGGGTTTGGGCAAACTGACCCAAGGTGACGTCATCCACTTCGATGACATCCACATCGACGTTACGGCTTGCGGTTCTCAAACGGATCTTTGCGCCGGTTTTCAAATAGCCAGGAATATCCCCAAACACGTCGTCAAGCTGAAGATTGACGGCAGCAGCAAATTCTTCGTCAGTGGTCACGCCATTGAGAAGCTCAGACCCATCATATTCGTAAAGGTCAGGATTATTAAAGGCAGCTTCGGTGGCGGCATCGCCAAAGACCACATTGGGTAAGATCCGGTCAGATACATCGACGCCCACTTCACCAACGACTACCCCATCGGTGCCGCCGTCATAGGCAAAATCTGAGTCAAGACGATTAGGCTCTTCCTCTTCGGCCTGAGCGAAGGAAAGGGTTGCATCGAATTTCCCAAAGTCCCCCTCCCATTCATGACCTAAGATGACGGAGAAAAGGGTTTGGCTTTCCTTACGGTCTTTGACATCGCGGTCAACTTCAACCCCGTCGCTAAATTCCCCCTCAGCGGTGTCGAATTCTTCTTGGAGGAATATATTATTCCCTTCGATGCGAGAGAAAACGCCATCGCCAAGTTTTGTCTCAACGCGGCTACGGAATTCTTGGTCACTGAAGTCATTATAAAAGGCGGTCAAGAAAATACGTTGATTGTCCGTGACCATATAATCCACATTCCCTGAAACCGAAAGGCGTTCCCGGGTGATCAAATAATCCCGGAATTCAAGCTCTTCAGGGAAGGGAAGGGCGTTGTCGAAATTCCACTCCCCATCATCAGCCTCTTTATTTTCCGATCCAAACTCACGGGATTGCCAGGAGGCAGAGCCTGCAAAACCCAAGCGGCCATCAAGGAAGTTATCCGCATAGGCGGCAGAAAACCGTTCGCCAAACTCCTCGGTTTGGTCAGTGTAGACACCCCCCACTTTGAGGTTCAAAAGCATCTTTTCCTGATCAATACCAGAGAGGGTTTTCAGCTCAATATTCCCGCCGATGGCGTCGGCATCCATATCCGGGGTGAGGGCTTTGGTGATCACCACGCGCTCAAGAACATCAGCGTCAATCACATCCAAAGGAACCGCCCGCTGGTCCCCCTCAGGGGAGGTCATTTGGACGCCATTCACAGAAACGGAGTTTAAAGAGGGGTCAAGCCCCCGGATGGATACAAAACGACCTTCCCCTTGGTCATTGAAAATATTGGTTCCCACCGCGCGACGAATAGCTTCGGCGGCATTTTCGTCTGGCAATTGACCGATGGCATCAGAGGCTAAAACTTCGATCAAATTGTCAGAAGCCCGC
>JBCCMT010000072.1:0-8419 GCA_039026195.1 Pseudomonadota bacterium
GCTTGAAGACCTTATCAAAGTGGGGGACAGCAAAGACTTAAGTGATGTCTATTGCAATCACATTCTTGAGGGTCGGTTACCCCAACTTATTCCCGACACATCGAAAGAGCCCCTTGCGGTGTCTATGCCGATTACTCAGGCTGTGCCCATTGGCTCCCATGTCAGCATCCCCATTCAGCTTGATAATGGGGAAACCTATGGCATGTTTTGTTGCCTTAGCCCGACGCCCAACGCGACCCTGAATGAACGTGACCTGAGTACAATGAAGGTGTTTGGCGACTTAGCTGCCCAACAGGTCAATCGCAGCTATGCCTATAAAAAATCCATTGAAAAGAAAAAAGCGAGAATTCAAAGCGTCATAGACCGCGGTGCTTTTTCAATCGTCTATCAGCCCATTTTCAATATTGTTGAGATGGCCCCGGTGGGGTATGAATCCCTTTGTCGGTTTGCGGATGAACCTTACCGAACCCCTGATGTGTGGTTTAATGAGGCGGCGGAGGTGGGTCTGGCCCTAGAGCTTGAATTGGCGGCCATTCAATCAGCTATCTCCGCAGTTCCAAATTTAGAAGATGGGCAATATATATCCGTCAACGCATCCCCAAATATTGTTGTTTCGGATCAATTTCGTCAGATGTGTTTAAGCTTTCCCCTGGACCGTGTTGTTCTTGAAATCACGGAGCATTCTGCCGTTGAAAATTATGAAGTCCTTATTGAGGCTTTAAAACCCTTGCGGGATAAGGGAATGAAACTGGCTATTGATGATGCCGGTGCGGGGCATTCTTCATTACGGCATATTATTCAGCTTCATCCAGATTTAGTTAAAATCGACATGAGCTTAACGCAAAATGTTGATTTAGACTTGGCGCGCCGTGCGTTGATTGGCGCCCTTGTCTTTTATTCGCGTGAAACGAGTGCGCAGATCATTGCAGAAGGCATTGAAACAGAAAAAGAACTCGAAACCCTACGCCTTCTTGGCGTCAGCAAAGGGCAGGGCTATTTCCTTGGCCGTCCCTCGAAGGACTTTGCGCCTTTAGAGGATACGCAAGTCACAGTTGAGGTCGCGTAAGCCCTCATTAGGGCGTATACAATCTATCTATCGTCCTTTCAAATCGTTGAGCTGTTTGCGCTAAATCGTGATCTGTGAAAACGGCTCTAGACATATGCGTGTTCTAGGAATTGTTATTTTGCCCAATACCCTTTAAGCTTAATTCTACCATGATGGTCAGCACAGGGGTTAAGGGTGAACGAAACAGATAACAGCACTCAACAAGTTGAGAACCACATTTCACCACAAGACAGTCAGTTCAGTTCTATTGTCATAGCTGATCAAAATTTTTCTGTTCTGACCACCAATGAAACATCTCAACAGTTCTGGAAAGCAGCGGTTTTAGGCCGATGGGAAACAGAAACCATAGATTATTTAACCCAGCATCTAACAAAAGAAACCGTTGTTCTTGATATCGGGGCCTGGATCGGGCCTGTAACGTTACTGTGTAGTCGGTTAGCTAAAAATGTTGTTTCCTTTGAACCAGACCCTGTTGCTTTTTCGCAGCTCGAAAAGAATGTTGAGCGCAATTGTCATAATGTTGAAATTACGAATGCGGCGGTTGGAAAAAAAGAAGGTATACTGACGCTTCAATCCCATGGGCTGGGGAATTCAATGACTAGTGCAATAGGGGTGCAAGGGGAGGGGGAGAATATTATTCAAGTCAAGATGATCTCTTTTTCTTCTTTAAAAAAACACATTGTCGAGACTGATCCTTTATTTGTCAAAATTGATATTGAGGGCTATGAATATGAGATTTCCGATGACATCCTTCAGCTTATAAATCGTCCCCATACGAAACTCTTACTCTCCCTTCACCCTAGAAATTTATATCACAGTTTACGCGAAAATATGTCGAGTTTAGCTGCTCGGCGAGAGGCTTTTCAACTTACATATAAATTTATCAAAAAGCTTCGCCAGTTCGGGGAAGTCACACCGGTTGAAACAGCATCGTTTATCCCCACGGAGGTGACGGCCTTTCGCTGTGTATTTTTCCGGCGAAACCTAAAGAATTTCACCCTGGCATTTTCATCAAAAAATTAATGCGACAATGTTATAAATAGCATTTTGTAACAATGTGTTATGTGTGTGCTCTTTTAAATGATGCCCATAAAATTTTATATCTATGTACAAATACTTATTGCATGTATTATTTATATGGAATTTTGTATCCTTTTTTGATAATCATTAAAGATAGGAACATCTTGATATCTCACCTTAAAGGAACTTTCTTCGTGCCAAATAAAATCTTTAAAACGATTTTGAAAAATTTATGTGTTCTTTCTGTCCTGACAGTTGCTCAATCCTATGCTTTCGAGTCAATGACGGATCGACCAACTTATATTGCGGCTGCTCTTCCCACTGCGAAGCAACTGGATGAACAGCGCTACAGAAACTCCATCTCACTTCATACGCAACTTTTATGTTCTGGCGTTTTTGTCTCTGGCCGCACACCGGAGGATGTTATCGAACAAGACCTCAAATGGGATGAGTATTATTTCCATGATTGGGCGAAAACTCAGTGGACTGTAGATCGAGAGGCAAAAAAAGTTACTCTCCGTGCGCCAGCGCAAGATGATTTTCGAGCAACCCCCACTTATACTTCTGTCTATCACCCTGGTTTGGGGTGCACCCTCTTACCCGTAGGGGCGCAAAGAACAGCATTTACGCCTGTTGATGCCACAACGAAATTAGGATCTGCTGAAAATATCGCTTGGCCCATGGGCGAAAAAGATGCGCTGGCTGAAAATGCCAATAACCCTGAAATGCAATCTGCCTTGGATTTTGCCTTTGATGATCAGCGTCATGATGTTCCGCAAGAAACAAGGGCTCTTATCGTTCTGCATAAGGGAAAAATTGTGGGTGAGCGTTATGCACCGGGCATTACACAAGATACGCCCCTATTAGGCTGGTCAATGGGGAAAAGTATATCGGCTATTTTGTTGGGAATATATGCAAAACAAATCGGCATTGATATTGATGACCCGGCCCCCATTGCTGAGTGGAGCGGGAAGGGGGACCCCCGTGGTCAAATCACTCCTCGGCATCTTCTTCATATGGCGGGGGGGTTAAAGTTCCACAATCCTGGTGCTGATAATAGCTACTATTATACAGAACTTCATGACCATGAATCTGTTTATTTCCGTGGCCAAAATACAGAAGCCCTTTCCATTGCACAGCCTCTTCAATACCAGCCTGGAGAAGTGTTCCAATATCGCAATGCGAACACTCTTTCCTTGATGAGCCTCATGAAAACAGGGGTAAATGCGCGTGGCGGAAATTTCTTAACATGGCCACGGGAACAGCTCTTTGATAAAATTGGTGCTCAGAGTTTTGTGTTGGAACCCGATGCCTATGGTAACTTTGTCATTACAGGGCTGGATTATGCCACAGCGCGAGACTGGGCCCGGCTTGGTCAGTTTGTCTTGCAAGATGGAAGATGGGAAGGGGAGCGGTATTGGCCGCGAGGGTGGCGAGATGTCATGAGTGACCCATCTCCAGCTTATGAAGGATATGGGGGTCAGGTTTGGTTGAACGCGCTTAACCGCTATCCCAGTGTGCCTAAAGATGCTTTTTGGTTTGCCGGGTGGCTTAGCCAGACTGTGATGGTTATTCCCTCAAAAGATATAGTCGTTATTCGACTTGGATTTTCCGATGAAGGAGAATTCGCGCCCTATTTTGATGAAGTCTTAAAACGAATATTTGAAGCCCTGTAAAAAAGGGATGAGATTTACGTCGTCTCACGCTCAATCAACACCGGATCGAAGGTGATTTTCTTCTTCGGAAGTCTTTGCCCTTTGATCCGGGTCATCACCATTTCACCTGCTTTTTCCCCCATCTTAAAATCATGTATCCTCATACTGGTGAGGGCAGGGACCATAGAGGATGCAAACGCGCTGTCCCCAAACCCGCAAACAGCCAAATCGTCAGGGAACCGCATTCCGCGTCGCAGGCCTTCAAAGACGATGGCGGACGCAAGGACATCACTTGAGCAATAAACAGCATCTATTTTCGAAGCATTGTCTTTCCAATCGTCCAGAAACTTATAGCCCATATTGAAATCATGATCGACATCATCTTCAGATGTCAGTTTGATAAACTCAGCTGGGCTCGCCTTTCTCTTGCTCACCTGGTCTGAAAATCCTTTCCAGCGAGACATATCCCTTATGAATTCTGTCCCAAAAAAGGCGAGATGTTTATACCCTTTATCTAGAAGATAATCCGCAGCCACCCTTCCTGCTTCTTCACTAGAATAGCCCGCTGCCATATCGATGGACTTCTCCGGCACATTCCACACCTCAACAATAGGAATGCTTGAGCTTTTCAGCAATCGACGTGTTTTTTGGCATGTGGGGTTTGAGGTAATGACAATGCCGTCAGGGCGCCGCCCAATGATGGTGCGAATAACACGATATTCTTGGTCTTCTGAATATCCAATATTTCCCAATATGATATCATAACCCTCTTTAGTGACAACTTCGCTGACGCCTTCTATAAGAGGTGTAAAGGCGCTGTGATGCATACTCGACACTAAAACAGCGACCGTCCGTGTACGCTTTTGTACCGCATACCCCGTTTTGGCGATAGCTGCAAACACGCGTTCTTTGGTTTCTTCGTCAACGATCTCAGGTTTCGACAACACACGGGATACTGTCATCGTGGATACGCCGGCCTGTTCAGCTACGGTGGTTTGGGAAATACCTTTTCTCATATTATCATCACATTTATTAAAAGAGGGGGCTGATCAAATATCAACGAACGCTTGTTACGAAGACGTCGTTTTTTTTGTGGCTTTCTTAGTTGCCTTCTTTTTAGCAGCTTTTTTCTTTGCTGTCTTTTTTGTGGTTTTCTTTTTGGTTGCTTTTTTCTTCGTGGCTTTCTTTTTTGCCTTTTTCTTCGCAGGGCCCTTGGCGTCACGCTCAGCGATGAGGGTGACAGCAAGGTCTAGCGTTACGTCTTCAGGTTTCATATCTCGCGGAATGGTAGCATTGGTTTTCATATGCTTTACATAGGGGCCAAACCGACCATCAAGAACATTGATAGGTTCACCGGTCTCAGGATGTGCCCCTAATTCTTTAAGCGGTTTCGCAGGGGCGCGGCGATTTCGGCCGGGATTATCTTTTTTATCCTGAAGAACTGCGACGGCACGGTTAAGGCCAATTTCGAAAACATCGTCTACGGATTCAAGATTGGCATAGAGCTTTCCATGTTTAACGTAAGGACCGAACCGGCCAATGGCCGCTTCAATGGTTTCTCCGTCTTCTGGGTGAGGGCCCACATCCCGCGGGAGGCTGAGTAACATCATCGCCTTATCAAAGTCGACTTCATCCGGCACCCACCCTTTTGGAATGGACGCCCGCTTTGGCTTTTCTTTAGAGCCTTCTTCGGGTTCGCCTAACTGAATATAAGGACCAAAGCGGCCACTTTTGAGCAAAACCTCTTGGGAACTATTCGGATCAACACCGAGGGTTTTGTCTTCCACCTGCTCAGGTTGGTTCGACTGTCCTAAGGGGCGGGTGTGCTTACACTCTGGATACCGAGAACAGCCGATAAAGGCCCCAAACCTTCCAACCTTCAGGGAAAGCTCCCCAATCTTACAAGTGGGACACTCCCTGGGCGGACGGCCGTCCTCCCGCTCTGGGAAGATATGGGGGCCTAGGCTTTCGTTGAGCGCATCTAGCACATTGGTAATGCGTAGCTCACTCATCCCCTCCACCGTGGCGTAGAATTCTTTCCAAAACCGCTGCAGAAAGGCCTTCCACTGAACGTCGCCATTCGAAATTTCATCGAGGGTTTCTTCTAAATTCGCGGTGAAATCATATTCCACATAACGGCCAAAGAAATTTTCCAAAAAGGCGGTGACAATCCGGCCCTTATCATCAGGGATGAACCGATTTTTATCCATGGTCACATAGGACCGATCCTGAAGTGTACTGATGATGGACGCATAGGTGGATGGTCGGCCTATCCCAAGTTCCTCTAACCGTTTGACGAGGCTGGCCTCACTAAACCGTGGCGGGGCTTGCGTAAAATGTTGGTCCGGGGTCGGATTATGCACCTCAGCGCCCGCGCCTTGTGTAACCTTTGGCAGTCGGCTACTTTTTTCCTCTTTGCTATCGTCTCGACCCTCTTCATACAGCTTTAAAAAGCCATCAAAGACCACAACCGAGCCGGTTGCGCGCAAAGCAACCTTATCATCTTCCGATCGCACGTCGATGGTGGTTTGCTCTAGCCGCGCGGCCTCCATCTGACAGGCCATGGATCGGTTCCAGATAAGGGTATAAAGTTTATATTGATCTTCATCGAGTTTTTTGAGGTCCTTTGGGTGCCGCCGAAAATCTGTCGGGCGAATACATTCGTGGGCTTCCTGCGCGTTTTTCTGTTTGGATTTATACATACGCGGAGATTTGGGGAGGTAATCATCTCCATAGGCTGATTTAATCTCGTCCCGTACGGCCATCACAGCCTCAGGGGCCATATCAATCCCGTCCGTCCGCATATAGGTGATCAGCCCCGTGGTCTCGCCCCCGATGCTGATCCCTTCATAAAGCCGCTGGGCGGTTTGCATGGTCCGCCGAGCGTTGAAGCCCAACTTCCGAGATGCCTCTTGCTGGAGGGTGGAGGTGGTAAAGGGGGCAGACGGATTACGTTTGGTGGGTTTTGCCTCCACCGAAGCAATGCGAAAGCGCGCATTCTCCACTGCCGCTTTGGCGCGCGCGCCATCTTCTTCCGTGGTCAAAGAAAACTTCTCTAACTTCTCCCCCTCCAAATGGGTAAGACGCGCTTGAAAAGCGTTAGACCCCTCTGAGGTGACATCGGCCTCTAAGGTCCAAAACTCTTCGGGGATGAATTTTTCAATCTCCATCTCCCGCTCGCAAATCAGCCGCAAAGCGACGGACTGCACCCGGCCCGCGGAACGGGCGCCGGGCAGCTTTCGCCACAGGACGGGAGAGAGGGTGAAACCCACCAGGTAATCAAGGGCCCGGCGGGCAAGATACGCATCCACCAAATCTTGATCGATGGTGCGCGGGTTAGAGATGGCTTCCTGCACAGCGGTTTTTGTGATGGCATTAAAGGCCACCCGCTGCACAGATTTATCTTTCAGGGCTTTCCGTTTTTGTAAAACCTCCAGCAAATGCCAGCTAATGGCCTCCCCCTCACGGTCGGGGTCGGTGGCCAAAATGACGCCTTCAGAGCGTTTAACCGCATCCACAATTTCAGAGACATGCTTTTTTGATTTCGCATCGCTTTCCCACAACATCGCAAAATCAGCATTGGGGTCCACGGAGCCATCCTTTGACGGAAGGTCCCGAATATGACCGTAGGAGGCTAGAACTTCATAATCCTTGCCCAAATATTTATTGATGGTTTTCGCTTTGGAGGGCGATTCGACGATAACAACCTGCATGGATGGGAGAAAACCTCTAACACATTTCGCTTTTGAAACTGGTGAAGCCCATGGATGCTGTCAATGCCTTAAAAAACTCTTTTTAAGTGGGGACATGCGGCTTAGAGGAACGATATACTCGCATAAGAGCTGATTTTTCTTCTTAAAAGCCCCATGCGGAATTAGGGTCTCGTAAAGGCCTCAGCTTTTCCTTTACAACACTTTCTGGGAGGCTAATGTCATATCGGCCCAGGAAGTTGATATGTCGCCAAAGCATTAGAGACAAACGAGCAATATCGCTTGGGTTAATTGCAAGGCTATTATTCCTGAGTTTCGCTATCGCTACCTGCGTGTAAATAGCATTCCAGTAAGTGACAGCATTCAGAGACCAGGTCAAGTGCGCCGAGCTGTTCTTCTTGCCCTCGCCTCAGGGCATTTCTCACCTCTCCACAATTCCCGTAATAGATTTTGGGCGCCAATTTGTACTGAAACTCTTGCCGGTTGGGTTGAACAAGAATGCGCCTGTGCGCAAATTGGCATCATCGATATAGTTGAGAACATGCAGGGTTTTGATGGGGCGTCCGAGGTGCATCAGGGCCTTAGCTAGGGTTGTAGGTCGTTCGCGAACCTAAAGGATGCGTATAACACCTTCGTCTTTCAGGTGACCGAGTTTCAACGATCCTTCAAAGCGGACGAGGTCCTCCAAATTCTTAATAATCAGCTTGATATTGATCTTGCCCTCAGCGATCTCACCAAGAGGGCCGTAGTCGGCTTTTTTGTCAACGCGCTAGAGGCGTGCGCCGGGGTTCTTTCAAGGCAGCAATGGCAGATGGCTTAATCCGCCGAGCGATACGCGCCAGTCGTTCCAGCTGAGTTGCGCGCACACTTATTTATTTTGGATGGAATTTTGAAAAAATAACAACTTTAACGTGTTTAGAGGTCTGTATTTGATATAGGCTTCAGGTCAGATCGTGTTAACATGTAAA
>JBCCMT010000073.1:0-8359 GCA_039026195.1 Pseudomonadota bacterium
GCAGCTCGAAATCCCTTCCCAATCTGTATATGGTGTATCCTTGATCGGCATTCCCATGGTGGGAATTGGATTTAACGAATATGGCGGTTGGACCCATACGGTGAACGAATATGATGGGGTCGATATATATGAGCTTACGTTAAAAGAGGGGGGGTATGTCTTTGATGGTGAGATACTTCCTTTTGAGACGTCTACAGAGACCTATGCAGTCAAACAAGCGGACGGCAGTTTAAAAACCCAAGAGTTGGTTATTCAAAAATCTGTTCACGGCCCTTTGCTCTCTCAAACAGATGAAAAAGCCTATGCGGTACGTTTTTCAGGACTGGAGAGTTTTGGAATGCTCCAGCAATATTGGGACATGGCGGCCGCTAAAAATTTAAGTGAGTTTGAGGCCGCGCAGAAACAGCTTCAAATGCCCTTTTTTAATACATTTTATGCCAATAGCGAGGGGGATATCTATTATCTCCACGGCGGGGCCCTTCCCAATCGGAAAAAGGGGGACCACGAATTTTGGTCTGGGCTTATCCCTGGCGACCGTTCTGAATTTTTGTGGCAGGGAACTTTAGGGTATGATGCGCTGCCTCAATTTTCTAACCCGGCAGCTGGATTCATTCAAAATGCGAATGAGCCGCCATGGTACACGACGTTTCCTCCTGTTTTAAAGTCGGAAGACTATCTTCCCTTTGTCGCCAGTCGAGAAGAGGCTTGGTTTCGGCCTCAGCACTCCATGCGTCAAGTGATAGAGGACACATCTATTACATTCGAAGAGCTGGTGGAAATGAAGCAATCGACACAATTGGAGTTGGCGGACCGCATTTTGCCAGAACTGCTTGAAGCCGCTGCATCATCCACTACGCCGATTGTCGTTGAAGCCAGAGACATTCTGGCCAATTGGGACCGTCAAGCGAATGCCGATAGTAGGGGGGCTGTTTTATTTATCGCGTGGGCAGAATATTTCTTTGAGCAGGAAGAAGGTAACCCCCTTTTTGCTACACCATGGGATGAAGACAATCCGTATACCACCCCGGACGGTCTTGCGAACACTGAAATGGCTGTGGCGTTACTCGAAAAGGCGGCTACGCAAATAAAAGCTACTCATGGGACGCTTGATATTGCATATGGTGATGCTTATCGCTTGCGTAGGGGTGATGTGGATATGCCAGCGTCTGGGGGACCTAGTTTTGTGGGCGCCTATAAAATTGCAGAAGGCCGGATGGGGGAGGATGGCATCACCACCATCTCCAGCGGGAACACATTTTCAGCTGTAGTTGAATTTGGCACCCCACTGAAAGCCGTGGGGTCACTCCCCTATGGTACCTCAAGCCAGGAGGCATCGCCGCATATCTCTGATCAGCTCTCTCTGTTTTCGAAGAATGAAATGCGACCCATCTGGTTCTATGAAGAGGATGTCGAAGAGAATGCGATGCGAACCGAAACGCTTTTGGCGGAATAAGTTTGCAAGGGGTTATCTTATGCGCTGACAGGTGAAAACGAAAGCCTGAGTTTTCGCCTAAAGCCGTGTGCACCTATGAGAGTCATTGCGGATAAAACTGCTTTATATTTTATGCAAGGCAGAGTGGGGTACCCGCAAAATGCTTTGTAGAATATTTAGTTATCCATACCCTGTTTTGGGAGAAGATCCATAGCACCATAAGATTTATGATCTAAAATCTGATTGATATGTCTCGCAAGTTATGACATAAACTAAATAGAGCATCGATCATTTGAGGAACTGAAAAGATGATCTCGGCGCTATCGTAAATTTACAATAAGTAACAATTGTTTAGATAATGCGAGACCTTCTAATGTTCAATGATCAAACAATTCCATGGATTATTTGTATCGTTACTATCTTGTGTTTTGTGATTTATGGTCTCATCTCTGGGCGCAAAATCGATAATGCAACCGATGACTTCCTAACGGGCGGTCGAGGGTTTGGGGCTGTCACGCTTTCTTTGAGTATTTTTGCCACCAGCAACACAGGCTTTATGTTTGTAGGGGCTATCGGTGCGGGATATTTGCAAGGGCTTCCTGCCCTATGGGTGCCTGTTGCCTGGTTGGCGGGTGAAGTCTTCTTTTGGCAATTTTTCCCAGAGCGTATCAACAAATTTGCAGCTGAGAATGAACCGGTTTCTATTCCTGATTATATTTCAAAAGCCGTCAACAGTGTTGATCGGTATAAAGTGCAAATGGTAGCGGGCGCTGTCGTAGTGTTTACCATGCTGCCCTATATCATTGGTCAAAATATTGCCGCGGGCAAGGCATTTTCAAGTGTGGCTGATATTGATCAGCGCCTTGGTGTTGTGATGGCGGGTGGTTTTATGAGCCTGATGGCCATCTTATATTGCGCGCAAGGGGGGCTGAAATCATCTATGATGGCAAACGCTTTGCAAGGAACAATTATTCTGATTGTCGGGGCACTTCTATTCTTTATTTTTGGCCAAGAACTTCTCGCCACAGGTGCCCCTGTCCAATCTATTTTGGCAACAAATCCTGACGCCTTTAATCTCTTTGCTATTCATCCGCCTCTTATCTTAATCGCATTTTTCCTAGGGGCAGCCACAGCTTCTTTTGGGTCGGCGATGAGCTTGCCGACTTTGCTGATGAGGGTGAGTGTTGCTGATAGCCCCAAAGAATTAGAAAATGCGAGATGGTGGTATCTTGGGATATGTTATGGCTTTTGGGGCATTATGACCTTTATCGGGATGGTGCTCTCGGGACTGTTGCCTGACATTTCTGACCCTGAGCAGAGCTTATTTCTGTTGGCGGAACAAATATCACCTTGGGTATTAGGTCTTACATTAGCTGGGGTGAGTGCCCTTATCTTATCGACAATTGATGGCTCTACAATGGTGGGGGGATCTGCCATTTCCGACGATATTGGGCGGGCTGGGAATAAACCGCCTCAGGAAAAAAGACGCCTACGGGTTATGGGGATATTGGCCTTTAGTATTGTGGCTTGGGGGTTAGGCGTCATTTTATCAGGATCCAGCGTCTATCAAATCGTTCTCTTTGGGGTTTCTGCCTTGGCAGGCGGTATTGGTCCTGCCTTCATGATCACCACCTTGGGCTGGAGAACCCATGCCACAGCCCTCATCGCAACCATTCTCGTGGGGGTCATCACAGCGATATTATGGGCCGTATTCGGCCTTTCTGAATATGTTGCTGAAGCGTTACCAAGCTTCGCTGCGGGCTTGCTAACGCATTGGTTATTAACTCGAAAAGTTCTGTAAAGAATGCTTGGATATAAGGTTTAGTAAAATGAAAATTTCTAAAGTTGAAGCGCTTCGTATTCGCGTCCCCGAATGGGCTCCCCAAGAGGCTTTGGCAACGGCGCCGACCGATGCCCTTTATGAATATGGGGACAGTCTACGCAGCTCTTCCATGTGCACATATAATATGGTGGCTGATCAACGCCGGGATCCGGTTTTTATTGTAATTGTTCGTGTGACAACAACCGACGGTCTTTATGGCTTAGGGGGAATTGCGCTTGGGTCTGAAGCCGTTGCGCAAGTGGTGGAAAATCAACTCGCGCCCCTTATAGAGGGAACAAGCCCGTTCGACACAGAGCTAAATTGGGAAAAAATGTATCGTGGCACCGTTAATATTGGCCGAAAAGGGTTGGTTTTAGAGGCGATTAGTGGCGTTGACATTGCAATTTGGGATGTGGTGGGCAAAGCGCTTAATCAACCTGTCTATAACCTTATCGGCGGGAAAACACGGGAACGGATTAGGGCCTATTGTTCCGCTGGCCGAACAATTGATGACTTTGATGAAATGGGCCGAACCGCGGCAGAGCGCAAAGAACGATATGGCCTAACAGCATTTAAAATGTGGTTTGGCTATGGTCCCAGTCACGGCCGTGAAGGGATGCGCAAAAATTATGAGTGCATTAAAGCCCTCCGTGAAGCGCTCGGTCCTGATACGGATCTCATGGGCGACGCCTATATGGGGTGGGATGTTCCTTATGCCATTGAGATGATCCGTATGTTAGAACCCTTTAATCTTAAATGGATTGAAGAACCTGTCATGCCGGATAATATCGCAGGTTATGCGCGCATTCGTGATCGGGTGGGAACACCTATTTCTGGGGGTGAGCATGAGTTTACCCGCTGGGGCATTCGAAATATGATTGAAGCTGGGGCTGTGGATTACTTACAGCCAGATGTGAATCGGTGTGGAGGGATCACAGAGTCCCGGAAAATCTGGGCGCTGGCGCAGTCTTATGATTTGCCCGTGATCCCCCATTCCCATAACTTCCATAATCAACATTTGATTATGGCAAGTTTAAACTCTCCGCTATCTGAATGGTTCCCATCTGAATATCGCGATGGTGATACGTTCTTCTCTGAACTATTCGTTGGTGAAGCAGAGGTCGTTGACGGCCATATTACCCTCTCTGAGAAACCAGGGTTGGGGGTTGAGCTAAATGATGATGTGGTGAAAGAGTTTCTCATCACAACAAATTCATAACCATTGGGTATACAGATTAATATAATAGCTGTGTTAAGGTAAGGCATTCTTATGACAATTCAAAAAAGCCCGAATCCGTTTCGTGAAGACGAGTATCTTGCGCGACTTGAAAAATCAAAAAAGGCAATGGAAGAGAAGGGGGTTGATGTTTTCCTCGTCACCTGCCCTTCTAACATTTTTTATCTCTCTGGATATGGAGCAGATTCAGCCTATGTATCTCAGGCTATAATTATTGACCTTGAGGACAAATATCCAAAGCTTTGTGTGCGCCGACAAGATACTCCTGCTGGCTATTATATGTCTTTTATGCCGAATGATAATGTTACGGGGTATCCTGAGTCTTTTATTGGTGATCCTGAGGTCGATGGATATGACTTTATGGTTGATACCTATGGCTCGCTTCAAAAGGCGAAAAGAGTGGGCGTCGAATTTGGGTCTGTTTCAGCTTCAACCCTTGCAAAACTGCAAAAGCGGCTGCCCAATGCAACCTTTGTGGATATGTCAGAGGTGGTGGACTGGCATCGTCTTGTTAAATCTCCTGCTGAGATTGAAATTCAGCATCAAGCGGGTGTTATGACCGATTTGGCCTTTCAAACGGGGTTAGAAGCCTTTGCCAAACCTAATATGCGGGAATGTGACGTAGCGGCAGAAATCTCAGCTGCTCTTATTCGGGGTACGCCAGAGTTTGGGGGGACACAGCATGATCCTGTGCTTATTCCCGGGGGGCTTCAATCCGGTACATCCCACATTCCTTGGACGGAGCAAAAGATTCAAAAGGGCAAACATTACAATATGGAGTTCGGCGCCGCGCGACATCGTTACTCTGTGGGATTGATGCGAACCGCTGTCATCGAAAAGCCGTCAGATAAACTGTCCGATCTCTATAAATATATGATCGAAGGATGCAATAACGCCCTAGAGGTGATCAAACCCGGCGTCACCTGCGGTGAAATTGCGAGAAGCTATGCGGACACCATTGCAAAAGGGGGCTATGAAAAAGATAGCCGTTGCGGCTACCCCATTGGGATTGATTGGCTAGAAACCACTTTAAGTCTACGTACGGATAGTCAAGACAGAGTCTCCGAAAATATGGTGATCCACCTTATGTTGGGCACATGGATAAAAGACGATTTCGGCGCTGTGATCAGTGAAACCTTCCGTGTCACGTCTGATGGGTATGAAGTTTTCAGTAAACTTCCTAGAGAGCTCTTGATCGTTTAAAGGCGCTTTATCCTTAAGTTGAGACCTCTACAGGGGACTGATAGATCTCAGCACCCGAATTTTATGATCAGTAACAGCTATAAGCTTTATAGCTCCAGCCTCCTGAATTCATATTCGGCTGAACATTGTGGGGGGCTGCGTAGGCATAACCTTTGGCTTGGCATTGGGAAATGGCGGCTCGGCGCATTTCTGATTGATCATAATCATTGGCATCAAACTGAACTGTGACCACTTCGCGGGTAGGCCCCTCAGGTGAACTGGTGGCACACGCCATGAGTGTAAGTGTCATGATAAGGGTGACAATCCATTTCCCCGCCATGGTCAATATCCTTTTATAAAATCCATTTTGAAAACATTACCATAGCTTTGTGGAATTGTCATAGAGCGTCGCGCCAAAAGCCTGCCCTGGACCCCGATCCGGGGTGAGAAGCGGTTTTGGCCTTTCGAGGGCACGACCACTATAGAATCTAGAGCAAACTGCCGATGCACACTTAAGGCAATTTGCTCTAGTCTCAAACAAAAATGGCTTTTCAAGGGCTAAGCTCGTTTTCCTGCTCGCTCTTGTCATGAAGGCCAGCTACAAAAAAGGCGTAAGAGAAGATCATTCCCTTACGCCTTTAGGGCTTGTTGAAACGCAACAAGACCCAACACTTCATTTAGATCTAGCTGTTCAATGCTGTTTCGATGGAAACCGCATCATAGCCTAAATCCTCCGCCACTGGGGCACAGGTGATTTGACCATTCCATACATTCAACCCGTTGGCCAAATGCGCATTCTTTTTCAGCGCAGCCTGCCAGCCATGGTTGGCAATGGAAAGAGCGTGGGGGAGGGTGACATTATTGAGGGCGTAAGTAGAGGTACGCGCCACAGCCCCCGGCATGTTAGCAACACAGTAATGAACAACACCATCCACAACATAGGTGGGGTCGTCATGGGTGGTGGCCTTTGAGGTTTCAAAGCACCCCCCTTGGTCGATGGCCACATCGGCCATCACGGCACCGGTATGCATACTGCTAAGCATTTCTCTTGTCACAAGCTTTGGCGCTGCTGCGCCAGGGACAAGAACAGCGCCGACGACCAAATCAGCTTCAGAAATTTCCTGAATTAGGCTTGCTTTGGTGGAGAAAACCACATTGGCACTGGCTTCGAAATGGGCGGATAACCGCTCTAACGTATTTGGGTCGCGGTCCAGAATGGTCACATCTGCGTGCATCCCCACAGCCATTTGGGCGGCGTTAAAGCCCACGACACCGCCGCCAATCACCACAACTTTACCGGCGCGCACACCAGGAACACCGCCAAGAAGAACCCCGCGGCCCCCTTTGGCTTTTTCAAGGGCAGAGGCACCGGCCTGGACGGCAAGACGACCGGCCACTTGGCTCATGGGTTTAAGAAGGGGCAGACCGCCATGGTTGTCGGTCACTGTTTCATAGGCAATGCAAGTGGCACCAGAGGCCACAAGGTCTTTCGTCTGATCAGGATCTGGAGCCAGGTGAAGGTAGGTGAAAAGAACATGATCGGGGCGCAGCATTTGACGCTCTACCGCTTGGGGTTCTTTCACTTTGACGATCATTTCAGCTTTGTCGAAAACAGAAGACGCATCAGAAAGAATGGTGGCGCCGGCGCTTGTGTACATCTCATCGGTGGCGCCAATACCGCCGCCAGCATTGGTTTCCACAAAAACCTCATGGCCATGGGCGACGCATTCACTCACACTTTCGGGGGTCATGCCCACGCGATATTCGTGATTTTTAATTTCCTTAGGGATACCAATCCGCATCATTATCCTCCTAAATTGTTTTGAGTATGCAGGGATGATATTCGTTTTTCTGGGGGAAAAGGTCCGAAAGACTTACGCAATATCAGTAATTCTTCGGATGATTTTCTAAAAATTTATGGTATAATCGAACAATCATGAAAGAACTTGACCGCATCGATCGCAAAATCTTGCTCAGTTTACAAAAAAATAGCCGATTGTCAGTGGGGGAGGTGGCAGATGTGTGCGGCCTTTCCAAATCGGCTTGTCATCGCCGGATTAAGATGATGGAAGATCGCGGCGTTATTGAGCGTTATACCGCAGTGCTTAGTGCCGCGGCGCTCGGCTATAATGTTATTTTCGTGGTGGACCTGACTTTACAAGGGCAAAGCGAAGAGGCCATGCGAGAATTTGAAGAGGCGCTATTGCGCATTCCGGAAGTGCTCGAATGCCAGCTGATGACGGGGCAAAATGACTATATTCTCCGCGTCGCAGCGAAAAGTACGGAAGATTATGAAGAGACCCACCACCGTCTCGCGCGGCTACCAGGGGTTTCAACCATTCAATCCAGTTTGGCTTTAAGAACTGTCAAACCGTGGACGGGGTTGCCTGTTTGAGCGTTGGCCAGCACCGGGTCTCACCGCTGTCACATAAGCGATACAAAAATACGCTTTACGCATCTTAAGCGGCGTCATGGCAAGGACAGAGGTAGTTTCGATGGGTAACGATCACGAATATGACGAAAGTGAAAACACCACAAGCAATCCACGGATTGCGCAAGGGGTTTCTACACTGGAAAATATTATTGAGGTGAGGTTGTCCCGCCGTGGGTTTGTGGGCGGGCTTATGGCCACCTCGGCCTTAGCGTCAGCGGGCTGTGCCACTCCATCGGCTACTGCCCCCTCACC